>JAUWKH010000106.1 GCA_030614305.1 Bacteroidota bacterium | reverse complement strand
TATTTGTTGGATCATAAGTTGCTCTTTTAACATAAAAAGTACCTGGCTCGCGTCCTGCTGTATACTGAACTCCCCAGAAATATAAATTTATGTATTCAGATTCATATTTTAATGTCCAGTTATATCCAGTATCTATGCTGTGAAAAATTTTATATGTGGAATTAGGCCACCATGATACCAGGTATATTTCTCCCGGTTCTGTTCCTCTACTGATTTGAGGATAATGACCACTTACTGACCAAAAAGCAACTGCGCTGTCTATTGGGATTTCGGTATATGTTTGTCCATAATCAATGGTATGCACAAAGTTGAAATAAAATCCTGGTTCACCATAGATACCAAAAAACTCCGGCTCATCAAAACCAACTTCAGTAAAAGGACAGATTACTGTTATTGGCAGAAGTTCAAAAGATAATCCATAATTTGTACTTTTAAAAAACCCCTGATAATTCCCTTTAAAAATCAATCCTTGATTTACTCCGCTAAAAAATTTTGTGTAACCAGGATAGTTTTCCCTGTATTCCCAATTCACACCATAATCAAAACTAACCCAAAGCTCGTTATTACCACAGTTGTATAAGGCCCCGGGTGTGGCATCGCCAAGCACTTTGCCAACCTGCATTTCGCCTGTAGGCGGGTTTTCAATGTTTTCGTATTTTAAGGTAATATTCTCGCCGTTATCGGTGGAGTGGAAAATGGCGTAATGTATATCGCCATAGTTATCAATGTACCAGTCGGTAGAGATGTAGATTTCGCATGGGGAAGCGCCACGTGTTATTTGTGCATTAATAGGCTTTATTTGGTTAATAGTAAAAAATATTAGTATTGCTATTGTTATGTTTATTAGTGTTTTCATTTGTTCATTTGTTAGTGTGTTAGTGTGTTCAAGCATGTTTTATTTTAGTCAATAGATTAATTAAAATATCGTATAAATATACAAAAATTTCATCAGTCTTGTCCCGACGAAAGCTTTCAGTGATTTTCTATTGTTTATTGATTATTGTTTATTGATTGTTAATAAGATGTTATACAACGAAATATAAAATAATTTTTAAATTTAATTATGGCGGGAACTTTAATTTTTGTGTTTCTTTGAGTCTTTGTGCCTTAGTGGCTAACTTTTTTAATTGCCACCAAGACACGAAGTCACTAAGATTCACTAAGTATAACATATTAAATTTAAAGCATTTGTGTATCTTGGAGCCTTAGTTCCGATAGTTATCGGAATAGTGACATTTTCTTATTTTTTGAGTTTTCGGAGTAGACTCAACTTTATAACTTTAAAATTTATTGAAGCTTCTGACTAAGATATTTTTTTGATATCTGCTTAACAGGAACCCAGGCTGCTGCCATTCCTATAAAAAATACGGTAATAAAAACATAAACAAAATCCAATGCTTGCATTTGTACGGGATAGGCGTCAATAACGAAAGAGCCGTCGCCGGGCCCAAGACTGATTATTCCAAACCGTTGTTGCAGCCAGCATAAAATTCCTCCTAAAGTCAGTCCGAGAATTGCACCAATAATTGAAATAAGTAATCCTTCTGTCAGAAAAATTCTTTTTATCAGTTTTTTGTTTGCTCCCATGCTTGATAAAACTGCAATATCTTTTTTCTTATCAAGTATAAGCATTGATAATGAGCCAATAACATTAAAAGTGGCAATAAGTAAAATAAAAGAAAGTATTAGAAATATTGCCAATTTTTCGGATTTCATAATTTTGTAAAGCAATTCCTGTTGCTGAAATTGATTTTTTACTAAGAAATTTTCTCCTAAAGTATTTTGAATATCCGACTGAATTTTATCGGTGTCTGCATCCTGTTCAAAACCTAATTCAATTGAAGTAACTTCATTGGTATAATCAAGCAAATCCTTTGCAAACCGAATCGGAACAATAATATATTTTGAATCATAATCCTGTTGAACCGAAAAAACGCCTGAGGGTAAAATAAGCTGATTATTAAAAGCGTTTTCAAAATTCATAGAAGTGCTTTTAGTTCTTCTCGGTATGTAAACAGAAATGGGATTTGTAAAATCTTTCGGATTGGCTCCGAGATAATAAGCAACTCCTGCACCTATCACGGTGAAATTTCTGCCTTCGTTTTCAAGAATAAATTCACCGTCAATGACCATTGTGTCCAAACGGCTCATTTTTTCAAAATCTTCGCTTACTCCTTTTATTGTTACAATATGCTGTCTGGATTTATGTTTTAAAAGCGCGTTTTCTTCAACAACTTCGGTGAAATATATAACTCCGGGAATTTTCTTAATTTTTTCTGATGGAAATTCATTTGAATTAAATGTTTTTCCTTCTTTAACTGTGATTACAAGATCAGGGTTAAAAGTATTAAAAAGAGAAATGACAAGTTTTTCAAAACCGTTAAAAACAGAAAGAACTACAATAAGAGCCATTGTACCAATAGCAATTCCAATCACCGAAATCCCTGAAATAATATTAATGATATTATGGGATTTTTTTGAGATAAGATATCTCTTTGCTATGAATAACGAGAGGTTCAAATTTAGTTATAATTTATTAGTTAATTGTTATTAGTTATTTGTTCAAGATTCAAAGTTTCAGGTTCTGATATATGAGTCTGGTCTATAAACTACAAATATCAAATTCCAAATTCCTTTTTACTTTTATCTTTTTACTTTTATCTTTTATCTTGACATCTATTTCCACGCTTTGACAATTAATCCTGTTCCGGTTTTGTGATGATTTTTTACATCAAGATAATTTAAAATCAAAAAAACAGGAAAAGTAATCAGGTAATAAACAGGAAGCAAAATAAAAAACAATTTTGAAGCATTCAGCATTTTAATCGGGTATTTCATTGATAGTCGCCATGAAATTTTACCGGGTGTTCCGTAAACATATTTTGCTTCTGTTTTTGAGAAACCTGCCTTTTTTAATTTTTCCTGAATTTCCTTAATATTATATCCGTCTCTTACATGTTCGTCAATAAAAGATAACGAATCATTTTTGTCATGGTCATGATCATGTACATCAGAGCCACCCTGGTCAGAAGGGGTTGATATCAGAACCATTCCTCCATCTTTCAGCGATTGATAAAAATTTTCAAAAACTTTAACATCTTCTAAAATATGCTCCATCACATCAACTGAAAGTATAAGATCAAATGTATTTTTTTTGATAAAAGTCGTAAGATCCGCGGTTTCAAAAAAAACATTTTTCAGTCCCGCGTTTCTGAAAAAATTATTGCAATCTTCAATTTGTTCTTCTTTAACATCAATTCCGGTAATTTTCCAATTGTTATTGAGTTTGGATAAAAAATATGAATATTGTCCAAAGCCCGAGCCTGCATCCAGGATATTGATTTCTCCGGATTTTTTTTTAACCCAATCTTTAATTCCTCTTTTTACATGCCAAGTGCGGAGCAGTAAAATATCAAGCAATCTGTAAAATAATATTCTTAAAAAAGGTGTCTTGTTAAAGATTTTGCCGAGGCTTCGTTTTATCGGGTCGTATTGCATTATTCTAAAAAAAATTAAAGTAAAAAAAACAGTGAAATTCGGTTGTCCATTTATTTTAGCAGACTTTCAATATTATCAATATAATCCAGTGAATCATCCAAATAAAATTTTAGTTCGGGAACAGCACGTAACTGGTTTTTTACACGAAATCCGAGTTCTCTGCGTACATCTTTTGTGCGACGTCTGATGTTTTCAAGCAATTCTTCTTTATTTTTTGTTGCAAATAAACTTAAATAAACTTTTGCTATTGACATATCATTTGTAACATAAACTTTAGTAACGGTAATTAAAGCACCGCCAAAAAGATTCCTGCTTTGCAACTGAAGAATTTCGCCAAGGTCTTTCTGCAGGAGTTTGGATATTCTATTTTGTCTTTTTGATTCCATGCTGCAAAGGTAATAATTATAAAATTAGTTTTTAAAATGGATATTTATTGATAACATATTAAAGATATTCAATGAAATGTAATTTACGAATTATGGATTACGAATTACGTGTTTGAAGAATTCACGTAAGTTGTAATCCGTAATTATTTTTATTGTAATAATTTATTACAATTTAATTTTATCTTTGCAAAGATGAAAAATTTATTTAAAATATTGAGATATGTTGGACCTTACTGGGTCTATGCGATACTAAATATTTTATTCAATATTTTATCTGTAATATTTTCTTTAGCATCTTTTGCATTGTTTATCCCTGTTTTGCAAATGCTTTTTAAAACTACAGAAGTTCCTGCCGAGGTTCCCGAATTTTCATGGTTAAACTTTGAATCTCTAAAAGAAAATTTTTATTATGAGATAAATAAAATGATTAGTGATTATGGCGAAATGGATGTTTTGTTATATATATGTATTATTATAGTAGTTTTATATTTTTTAAGGAATTTGTTTCGCTATCTTGCCATGTATTTTCTGGCTCCTATACGTAACGGCGTAGTAAGAGATATTAGAAACGACATGTATTTAAAAATCCTGATATTGCCATTATCCTATTATTCCGAGCAAAAAAAAGGTGATATAATTGCCCGTATGACTTCCGATGTTCAGGAAATTGAATGGTCAATAATGAGTTCGCTTGAAATGATCTTCCGTGACCCCATAGCAATAATTTCATATCTTGTTGCATTATTTATTATAAGTCCTTCGCTAACCGTATTTGTATTAATTCTTCTACCGGTTAGTGGTTTCCTGATAGGCAGGATCGGAAAAAGTTTAAAGCGGACATCAGTAAAAGGACAAAGACAATTAGGAATTATAATGTCAATTATTGAAGAAACTATTTCCGGGCTTAGAATTATTAAAGCTTTTAATGCCATTAAAGTAACAGAACAAAATTTCAAAAAAGAAAATAATATTTATACGCGATTAATGATACGGCTTTACAGGAAACGCGACCTTGCATCACCTCTTAGCGAGTTTTTAGCTGCAAGTATTTTGGTGGTAGTACTTTGGTATGGCGGCAAGCTGGTTTTAAGTCCCGGTGGCAGTCTTGACGCTGCAATTTTTATTGCTTACCTTGGAATTTTTTCACAAATAATTCCTCCGGCCAAGTCTATTACATCAGCCGTTTATAATATTCAAAAAGGATCGGCTTCGGTTGAAAGAATTCAAAAAATATTTGACGCTGATGAAGTCATTATTGAAAAACCCGATGCTGTTCAGATAAAAGAATTTAAAAATAAGATTGAATATAAAAATGTTTCATTTTCGTATGAAAAAGAGGAGGTGCTGAAAAATATTAATATGACTGTAAAAAAAGGCGAAACAATTGCACTTGTTGGTCCGTCAGGTGGTGGTAAGTCAACTATGGTTGATCTGTTACCTCGGTTTTACGATTGTTTAAACGGTGAAATATTAATTGACGGAACACCAATCAAAGATTTTATTATTTCAGATATAAGAGGATTGATGGGTATAGTATCGCAGGAACCGATCTTATTTAATAACACGATTTTCGGAAATATTGCCTTAGGCATTAATAATATTAATGAAGAAGAAGTAATTGCCGCAGCAAAAGTTGCTAATGCCCATGAATTTATTTCAAAGATGGAAAAGGGTTATTACACAAATATCGGCGACAGGGGTGTGAAACTTTCAGGCGGGCAGCGGCAAAGAATAAGCATTGCACGTGCAGTATTAAAAAATCCGCCAATACTGATTCTTGACGAAGCAACCTCCTCACTTGATACCGAATCCGAAAGACTTGTTCAGGATGCATTGTTTAAACTGATGAAAAACAGAACTTCGGTAGTAATTGCCCACCGCCTTTCCACCATACAATTTGCCGATGAAATAATTGTAATTAATAAAGGCGAGATAGTAGAACGCGGAAGCCATGCCGATTTAATAGCTCAAAAAGGAGTTTATAAAAAATTGCATGAGTTGCAGGTGTTTGAGTGAGTCCGGGATAACAAAAATGTCCGAAGTAAAGCATAATAAAAACAAAATTAAAAAATACATCTTTTGTTCCGGATGATTTGAATAATGTTGGGAAAAAATCAAAAAAGAAAAGTTATAAAGTTGCGGAAATGGAAAATCAAAATATGTTAATTTTCAATGAATAACCTAAAACAAAAAATAAAAAACCTCTCTGCTGAATACTTCCATGAAATAATTGAAATCAGAAGACATATTCATCAGTATCCGGAATTATCAAATCAGGAATACAAAACCTCTGATTTT
>JAUWKH010000186.1 GCA_030614305.1 Bacteroidota bacterium | reverse complement strand
CTTATTCCCGAATATTTATACCCCTGATCTTTATTTTCATCAATTAATGATTTCAGATATGATTTTTGCAAATCCTGGTTGAATTCAAAATTTTCACTTTCGTTATCAACAACTATTTCGTTTTCGTTTAAGAGATCAGTAAAAAGTTTACTATTTTTTATTTCATCGAAAACGGCTACTTTTTTTATTTCATCAAATGAAGTAAAATCATAGATAAGATTATTCGGTAGATTTTTAGAAATATGAGTATAAATATTCATACGGGCCGGTTCGGTAGTAAAAACAAAACCTATTTCTTTGGCAGTTTTTGCAGGGATATGAATTTTTCTGGTAAAATCAGGATTTTCATTGTCACCGCGACGACGACGGTTACCCGGATCAGCGAGGTCAATATTTATAGTAATCAATCCGTCAACTGCTTCCGGATTTGAAATTTTGAAACGAACCTGATATTTTGTAAATTCTCCTTCCATAACTTTGTATGTCTGAAGATCTTTGATAAGAAAGCCGGGCAATTCTTTTTTTGAATACCAATTATCTACTTCGTTTAAAATATCTTCATTAAAACGATACTTAATGTCTTTTTCGAATTCTTCAAATGAAAATACTTTGTTTTTATGCTTTTCAATAAATTGGTTCAAAAACTTATTAAATTCATCATCACCATATCTTGCTCTGAAAACCGAGAATAAATAATCCCCCTTTGCAATTATAATATCATGTATATCAACACTTTCATCTCTATCATCATCTCCCGATTTTTCGATTCCGGTTTCTAATAAGTGATTTAAGGGAGCTTCTTTAAGTTCGAGATTGATTCGTTCACCTCTGTTAATTCCCGTAAAAAACCATCTGTATGATGAAGCCGAACTTTCGTTTCTGTCTTTTAAATATGATTCGAGAGCCATATTAAGCACAGGCCATTTTTCAGAATTAAATTGTGTGATGAAAGTATAATAGTTTGGAAGAAGCGTATATGTGTTTCTGTCCATCACATCAAACATATACCATTCCTCATGATTGGCCATATAATTACAGCGTATAAATCTTTTAAAGATTCGTGCCTGAAGTTCTTCGGGCGAAACTTCTTCATTATCACGGATCATACGCCGCTCGAATCGTTTCTTTCGTTTTTTGAAATCAGTTTCTTCTAAAAATACTCCCTTTTCGGGATAAAACATAATTTCAGGTTGAACAGCATCGCTACTTACCGACCAAATATGTTTATCTAATGCAAAATGCAGTGGTATTTCTGCTAAAATAAAACGTTCAAAAGGATATTCAAGTCCAATCTTGGTTTCATATTCATTTTTCAATTCACGTATCAAATTCGGAAGACTATCAGTAAAATCCGTAAAATGATCAAGAAAATATTGATTACCATTTTTTGCATATATACTGTATTCTATTGAATCTACCGTTATTGAATATTTATTGTAATCAGCTATCAACAGGCTTATTTTAGGTAAGACTTCTTTAGGTTTAAATTCAAATTCACCGGGTCCGGTTTTATTTAAACTTCCTTGCGAAACCGCAACAAGATTAGTATCTGTTTTTACCTTTAGTGAAAAATTCGTAAAATCAGGGAAATGCAGTGTTGGTTTGCTTGTGGCATAGCCTACACCTGAAGTTGGATACCATAATGACTCACTGGTCAGGCAAACAAACTTATCCTGCAAATAAGCATATCGTTTACGGATTCTAAACATCTCAAGAGAGAAGTTATCTTCGTATTCATCAAGATTTTGATCAAGAAAATGAGTGCTTTCATTAATTGTTCCATGATAATTTAATGATAATTCAGTGCTATCACCAGGAAGGAATCCACCCGGATAATTTATCATCACAAGATGCAATTTACGCTGATATTGTAGTTTTTTACCATTCGATTCAACCGAAGTAATTTTTAAGGAAGGATTAAGACTAAAAATTAATGTGTCGATGCTTGAATTAGTTTCGTTGCTAATTTCCATTTCAGCATGAACAGCAATTTCCTTTCCTAAATGTTCAAGTTCGATATCGCAGGACCTTACCTTTACTTTGGGAGTATTAACATAATCGTTGTTCAATTCGATCATTTGCTTTTTGAAATTAATATTCCCTTTTTTTAAACTGATATATTTTTCTGCAAAGAATCCTGCAAGACACAAACTAATTATGGTGAGGTAAATTGGGAAAGAAGCCATTTTCCGTGATTGTGGCAATCGCTGTAATTTAAAAACCGTAAAAAATATCAGCCCAAGCCCAAAAAAGAAATAAATTCCGCGATGTAGCAATACCTCATTAAAATTCCCAAATCCTCCGATAGTTGAATTCATCATAGGTATTTTATATGCAATATAATCGAACAGATGATAGTATTTTGTGTTTAGATAGAAAATTGTTAAAGCAATATAACCCAGAAGTATAATAAAAGTAATTGCCTGATTTTTTAATAAAATCATTAAAAAGAATGATAACCCCAAAATAAAAACAAGAGTAGGCAGACTTATAAGCAAAGGATAGAATAAAAATTCCCATATCCCCTGAGTTGAATCGCTGCTGATAAATGAAAAACCAATTCCCATTATCAGAATAATTAAATTCAGGATAAAAAATACCGATAAAATCCCGAAGGCTTTCCCGAGAATATATTCGGCATTTGTCATTGAACGGGCATAGATAACTTCAACCGTATCATTTTTTCTGTCTTGTTTTAAGAATTCGGATGCCAAAAATACAGCAACAATTGCTTGTCCGAGATTTAAAATGATAAGGTTTGCATAAGGAATTGATGCCGGTAATGCTCTGTATAGCCATGGGGCACCACTTGCAGGAACAAATACTACCACATTAAAAATACCCAAACCGACAACTGCCAGGCCAGCGAATATTCTAAAAAACCAGGAACGCAATAAGGTTCGCATTTCATATCTGGCAATAGTTCGTATGATGTGAAACGATATCATGTTCAGTTTAATTAAAAATGTCAATCAAGTGTTGAAATAATCTTTTTTTTACCACAAAGGATACACAAAGGATATCACAAAGTCACCCAAAGTATAAAAAAAATAACAGAATAATACCATCTTTTCAAATCTTTTTCTTTGTGATACTTCGTGATACCGATAGCTATCGGTATTGTGCGACTTAGTGGTAAAAAATAAAACTAAATCCATGATCACATTAAAACTTATTATGTTCTGTTAAATATTCCATAAAATACACATAGGCATGTTCCAGGTTCGGTTCAATTTCAATGGCATTTTTTGCATCAATTTCCTTACCGACCAATTGAACTTCCCAGCCGTCTTCTGATGGAATAGTTGAGATAACTGCGTATTTTTCTTTCAACAGATCATACTCAACTCCCGAAGTATTCACTTGCCAAACATGGCCGCGGGCTTTTTCAACAAGTTTTTCAGGTGATCCGTTAAATTGTAGTGTGCCACGGTCGAGTAAAGCCAGATCACTGCATACACTTGAAATATCACCAACTATATGAGTTGAAAGTAAAATAATAACATCTTTCTGGCTTAATTCGGATAAAATATTTCGGAAACGTATTCGCTCTTCAGGATCCAGTCCGGTTGTAGGTTCATCAACAACAATGATTTGTGGATCACCTATCAAAGCCTGGGCAATTCCCAAACGCCGCTTCATCCCACCTGAAAGTTTGTTGGCATGTCGCTCGCGTACATCAAATAATCCAACTTTTTCGAGCCATTCATCAACCTTTTGCAAACGTACTTTTTTGTTTTTTAAACCCGACAGACTTGCTGCATAATCGAGAAATTCCCAGGTTCGCAATTTTGTAAAGAACCGAAAATCCTGTGGCAGATAACCAAGCATTTTTCTGATTTCGCCCCGATTCTTTGCAAGATCAAAACCATTAACCTTAACCGACCCTGTAGTTGGTTTCATTATGGTTACCAAAATACGCATCAAAGTTGATTTTCCTGCACCATTTGGACCAAGCAAACCAAACATGCCATTTTCAATCTCAAGATTAATATCTGTCAATGCAAGTTTACCATTCTTATATTCTTTGCTTAAGTCCTCAATGGTAATTTTCATGTATTTGCTTTTTTGCAGTTAATATGACTTCAGTTACTTGCATTTTTACAAATTCAAAAGGCAGAAATTGGAAATTCAGGAGAATCCAAGTTTCAAGTTTCTAATTTCTAATTTCATTTTCTTAGACGCTTCAAAGTCCTGTCAGTTACATTTGCAATGATATTAATTTACTAATAATGCGAATCAAGGGTTAAAATATTAGATTAATAAAAGCAGCAGCTATCTTACCAAACACGTGAATCATAAGTCCCTTAGTTGATCTGACTTTGCTTGCTTTTTGAAAATCAGT
>JAUWKH010000265.1 GCA_030614305.1 Bacteroidota bacterium | reverse complement strand
TAGCGGTCTTGCTATTGGTATTGCAAGCTTCATAATTATTATGTTGTATATTATTGACGAGTTAAGCTATGACCGATACCATAAGAATGCCGAAAATATCTACAGGCTTGTTAATGTTTATGATTTTAATGGAGTTGGTGAAAATTCTGCAAGTAGCCCTTTTCCCGTTGCATTTACTATGAAAGACGAATATCCCGGAATGATTAAAAATGTTGTCAGGATTTTTAATTTTCAAGCTCCAAGAATGTTAATTGAGATTGGTGATAAGAGATACAATGAAAGAAGGTTCTTTTTTGCAGATTCTACTTTTTTTCACATTTTTGATCACGAATTTATTCATGGCGATCCAAAAACCGTTTTGAATGAATCTTACTCGGTTGTTTTGACCGAATCTGCTGCAAAAAAATATTTTGGCGATGATGATCCTATAAACAAAACAATAAAATTTGAGAAACAGTTTGATTTAAAAGTTACAGGTATAATAAAAGACGTTCCTGCTCAATCACATTTTAATTTTGATTTTATTGCATCAATGTCATCGGTCAGAAAAATATATGGCGGCCATCTCCCTCAAACATGGATTTGGAACCCTTGCTGGACATATTTACTTCTTCAAGATGGAGCAGCTCCAATCCTGGAAAAAAAGTTTCCCGATTTTATTAATAAATATTTTAATGATGCAGAAAAAGAAAATATTTCGCTTTATCTCCAACCATTGACGGATATACATTTAAAATCAAGACTTGATTATGAATTAGAACCCAATAATAATATTTCGTATATCTATATTTTATCGGCAATTGCAGCATTTTTACTGATAATTGCAAGTATTAATTTTATGAACCTTGCAACAGCAACATCCGGAGCCAGGGCAAAAGAAATAGGAATTAAAAAAGTTGTTGGAGGTTACCGTTCACAGTTAATTTTTCAGTTTATCAGCGAATCAATTATTATAAGTTTTATTTCCTTAATAATTGCACTTATTTTAGTTGAACTATTATTGCCTGTTTTTAATACATTTGCAAATAAAGAGATTGTTATTAGCATTTTGTTTCAACCCAAATATTTATTGGCATTAATTGTTTTAGTATTATTTACAGGAGTATTTTCGGGTATATATCCGGCGTTTTATTTATCTGCATTTAAGCCGATATCAGTATTAAAAGGAAGTTTAAGAAGAGAAAACAAAAGTACCCTGCCAAGAAAAATCCTGGTTGTTTTACAATTTGTTATTTCTATAACCTTAATTATTGGTACATTAACTGTTTTTAACCAATTAAATTTTTTACAAAATGCTGATTTAGGATTCAACAAAGAACAAGTTATTATCATTCCGGTTAATCACACTCCAATTGCCCGGTCATACAAGAGTTTTAAAAACGAATTACTTTTAAATACTGATATAATCAGCATTACTGCTGTGGATGATATATTTGGTGTTGCTCACAATACCCACGAATTTCGCCCCGAAGGATTTCCGCAGGATAAGTTGCAATTTTATCCGGCATTGGTTGTCAGGTATGATTTTGTTAAAACATTTGATATAAAAATACTTGCGGGAAGAGATTATAATGAAGATAATAAAACCGACCCTGAAAAAGGCATGCTTATTAATGAAGCTATGGTCAGGCATCTCGGCTGGGGAAGTAATGAAGAAGCTCTTGGCAAAAAGTTTAAATCATTAAATGGTGAGGAAAGAGTAATTGGTGTTACAAATAATTTTAATGCCACTTCATTATATGAACAAGCAGGTCCGTTTGTGCTGAATATTAAAGAAAAACCAGAAGAAGTTATGTGGTTTTTAAAATTTATGGCTATCCGTATAGATCCGTGCAACCATAAAAAAACAATAGACTTTATTGAAGCCAAATGGAAAGAGTTTGCTCCCAATCGTCCTTTTGAATATTCTTTTTTAGATCAGGAACTCAATAAACTTTATAAGGATGAGGATAATCTCGGAAAGCTTTCATTAATTTTCTCTTTACTGATAATTTTTATTGCAAGTCTTGGCTTATTTGGTTTGACTTCCTTTATGGCAGAACAACGAACAAAAGAAATCGGCATCAGGAAAGTTTTGGGTGCTAAAGTAACCGATATAATCACATTGTTATCTAAAGAATTTTTAAAATTAATTGTGATTGCAATACTGATTGCTTGGCCAATTGCATTTTTATTAATTGATGATTGGCTCAGCCATTTTGCATACCGGACTGCCGTTAATTGGTTTGTGTTTATTCTTGCGGGTTTGTTTGCTTTAGTAATTGCATTATTGATTACTGCTTACAAAGCTTATGTTGCTTCACAGACTGATCCTGTTGATACTTTAAAATATGAATAACTGAATTGTAACGAAAATTTAAATTAAGCGTCATAAATATTATAAAACATTCAAATACATAAATCATGATTAGAACAGTAAAACTTACAAAAATCTTCAGAACAGATGAAGTTGAAACTACAGCATTAAATGAAGTTTCGTTTGAAATCAACAAAGGTGAATTTGTTGCAATTATGGGACCTTCCGGATGCGGAAAGTCAACATTATTAAATATCCTTGGATT
Organism: Bacteroidota bacterium; assembly: GCA_030614305.1. GTDB lineage: Bacteria > Bacteroidota > Bacteroidia > Bacteroidales > JADFUO01 > JADFUO01. Next base: position 758 of record JAUWKH010000265.1, on the reverse strand, counting down.
GCTTGATAATCCATCCGAAGGTGAATATTTTTTTCTTGATAACGAAGCGGCGAAATTTTCTGAAAAACAAAGAGCAAGATTAAGAAAACAAAATATTGGATTTGTTTTCCAGAATTTTAACCTGATTGATGAACTCACAGTTTTTGAAAATGTGGAATTACCATTGATTTACCTCGGCATGCATGCAAAAGACCGGAAAGCAAGGGTGGAGGAAGTTTTAGAGCAAATGCAAATGAGCCACAGGAAAAAACATTTTCCTTTACAATTGTCAGGTGGTCAGCAACAAAGGGTTGCAGTATCAAGGGCAGTTATTGCCAAGCCATCATTAATACTTGCAGATGAACCAACCGGTAACCTTGATTCTGTTCATGGCGAAGAAGTAATGAACCTGCTTGTTGATCTTAATCAAAACGGCACTACAATTATTATTGTAACGCACTCACAAAGAGATGCCGAATACAGCCAACGGGTTGTTCGATTATTTGACGGACAAATCGTTACGGAAAACATCAGGCAAAGGGTTCTTTAGTCTGAATATTTTAAACACGTATTGCTAATTTATTTATTCTTTGCAGCTTAGCGAGAAATTTTATGAATAATGCAGACTAAAATCTAAATTCTAAAATCTAATTCAAAATCATGTTTAAAAATTATATTAAAAGTGCATACAGAAATATCGTAAGGAATAAGTTCTATTCGGCAATAAATATTATTGGTCTGTCAATCGGTATTATTGCTACGATTTTTATTCTTCTTTA
>JAUWKH010000260.1 GCA_030614305.1 Bacteroidota bacterium | reverse complement strand
GCTCAAAATTAAGGTAAATATTGTTGGTGTATTCGCTTTTCCCGAACTCATTCACAAGATAAGTTTTGCCTACCTGACGAGCGCCTTGTAATAACAAGGGCTTGCGATTATTGCTGTTTTTCCAGATAAGCAAATTTTTGTATAATGATCGTTTCATAATTTTATCTCCAAAAAAACGTTACAAATATATAAAACTATCTCCAATAAAATGCAATTAAGTTTAAATATTATATCCCAAAAAACGTAACGTAATTAATAATGAAAGTATTTATTTTGCCGAGAATGCGCGAATTTATTTTATTCGTCACGAATACACTAATACTTTTTTGTGAATTAGTGGCTTATTCTTCTTTCCACGAATGCACTAATTTCAACCTTCCTGATGCGGAGCAATAACTTCTATCAGCTCCGGTAAGTCCATTCCTATTTCTTTCAGATGTGAAATTTTAGGCACGCCGTTTTTAGTCCATCCTCTTCTAAGATAAACAGCATCAAGAAGTTTTTCATACTGTTCTTCTCTGTATTTACGTGTGACAGCAACTTTTTCTTCAGTTGTTTTTCCTTCAGGGTCAACACCGATTATTTCCTTCATCTGCTTATCATACCTTTCTGCCCGTGATTCATATTCTTCAATAGTTACAGGACCTGCTGCCCGGTATGGCTGTGCATCATATTTTCTGGTTCCGTATCCTCTTCTGAGGTTGAAAATACGCTGGAAATTATAAACTCTTTCTGATTGACGTATCATTTCTTCTTTGTCAAACGGTCTGCCTGTTACAGCTTTAAAAATAGTTACATAATTATCAACGTGTTCGGGAACTTTAGCCGGTTCGTCTGTTTCGGCATTGTTTACAGGTTCAACATCATTCCATGGTAATTTACATAATCCCACTAAACCGAACCAAGTTCTGAACATCGGGAAATAGTGCAGAGCTTCGGCTTTATCTTCAAAAGTTGGAATTTGATTATTGACCATGTCCATGAATATCAGCCAAGCTTCGTCATGCTGAGGTCCTTTGTTGGTCATGGCAAAACCACCCTGCTGTGCAAGAGATTCTTTTGAAACATATTCGGAATATTCCAGTCCTTTGTTTTCCATTGCAATATCCTGAAGGAAGCTTGCATCACCCCAGCCCTTTTCAGCAAACATTTGTTTCATTTTGCGGGTTCCCATTCCGGCAATTACACCAAAACCTTCGCCTTTTGCAAGTTGGTGCATAAGTTCCATTGCAGAATCCGTATTTCCAAAGTTGAGTTTTAGTCCACCTGTTCTTTCTTCATTAAGGATACCATTTTCATAACATTCCATTATGAATGCCAAAAGTGTTCCCCATGAAATCGTACAAATACCGTAAGTGTCGCAGTAAAAGTTAGCTTCAAGAATATAATCGGGATTAAAGATTCCGCAGTTTGAACCCAATCCACCGGCATTTTCATATTCAGGTCCGTCAACTAATACTTTTTGTCCTTTATAAGGTCCTGTTCTTAATTCATAATTATCAACACCTTTGGAACAAGCCATGTTGCATCCGATCCAACAACCATCGGGGATTCCTTGTGTAAATCTTTTTTTCCATACATCACCGTGAATTTTATCGCCTTCAGGAGAACTCCCAAACTTATAATTATGTGTTGGCAATAAATCATAATCATTCATAATGTTTACCAGATGAGCAGTTCCTTTTGTTCTCATTTCTGCCTGAGAATCGTCAAGGTCTCTCATTTCTTTATTAAAGATTTTACCTCTTTCCATGATAGCTTTAAGATCAACTACATTATTGAGGTTTCCTTTAATTCCGGGAACTTTAGCAACTATTGCTCTAATCTTTTTATCTCTGAAGACAGTTCCAATTCCGCCACGACCTGCTTGTTTCAAACGTACAAGCTTTCTTTTGGGGTCATAGAAGCTAAAATTAAGCATGCCGATTAATGAATGTCCGGCTGCTGCACCTGTAGAAACAACACCAATATTTTTTTTGTCTTTTTCATCATCGGCAAACATATCAGTAAGTTCTTCTGCAAGTAAATGGCTGTCAACGGATTCATCATTAGCTTCAAAAATCTCAACTTTATGATTTACACCGTCAATATAAATAATAACATCTTTAGCAGCTTTGCCTTGTAATTCAATGGCATCAAAGCCGGCAAATTTTAAAAACGGTCCGAAAAAGCCACCGACATTGCTGTCCATCACCGAGTTAGTTTGCGGTGAAATTGAAACAACAAGCGACTTTCCTGCACCTGAGTATTGAGTTATACCACCAATCGGACCTGACGAGATTATAATTTCATTTTCAGGATCATTCCACTTTGTATCAGGTTTTGTTGCTTCCCATAAAAGTTTTAATCCGTAACCTTTACCTCCGATAAATTTTTCTTTCATTAATGCAGGTACGGATTTTTCTTTGATTTCATTATCAGAAACATTGATGTACAAAATCTTGTCTGTATAACCTTTGTCAAGCGGTGTCCATTCATATTTCCACTCTTTTAAATGCTTATGATTTTTTTCCATTTCTTAAATATTTATATTATTATTGATTTATTACTGGCAAAAATATTAAATATTTTATACTTTTGAATAATGAAATTTGAACAAATAAAAAATATATTACAAAAAAAAACTATTGGCATTGCCGGATGTGGTGGTTTAGGCAGTAATTGTGCAGTTGCTTTGGCAAGAGTTGGCGTGGGAAAACTGATAATTGCCGATTTTGATGTAGTTGAAAAAAACAATTTAAACCGGCAATATTATTTTTTTAATCAAATCGGGAAAAAAAAGGTTATTGCTTTAAAAGATAACATAAAAATAATAAATTCTGAAGTTAATGTCCGTGCCTATGATATAAAACTTAATCCCAAGAATTTAATTAAGATTTTTAGTAGCTGCGATATTATTGTTGAAGCTTTTGACCTTGCAGAGATGAAGCAAATGATTATTGAAACCGTTTTATCGGAAATGCCCGGAAAACCTATTATTTCAGGATTGGGAGTTGCCGGCTGGGGAGATAATGATTCAATAAAAACAAGGCAGGTTGGAGATTTATATATTTGCGGAGATGAGAAAACAGAAACGTCAGAAAATATGCCTCCTATGGCACCAAAAGTTGGTATTGTTGCAAATATGCAAGCAAATTTAGTGCTCGAAATACTTTTAAGCTGAAGAAAATAATGAAGATAATTTTAAATAACCGTGAAGAAATTATAAATGCTGAAAAAATTACTCTTTCGGATCTTATAAAAATTAAGAATTTTACTTTCAGATTGCTGGTAACCAAAGTCAATGGAAAACTTGTTAAAAGAGACGAAAGAGATACTGTTTGTATTAAAGACGGTGATAATGTGGCAGTACTTCATATGATAAGCGGGGG
>JAUWKH010000318.1 GCA_030614305.1 Bacteroidota bacterium | reverse complement strand
TTCAATTCATCCAACTGTTCCTGTGCGATTTGCGAAGGCGAATCAATCATTACATCCCTGCCTGCATTATTTTTTGGGAATGCAATATAATCGCGAATAGAATCTGAGCCACCGAAAAGAGCAACCAAACGGTCAAAACCGAGAGCAATTCCGCCATGTGGAGGTGCTCCGTATTCAAAAGCATTCATCAGAAAACCGAATTGTGATTGTGCCTGTTCTTCAGTAAATCCAAGTGCTTTAAACATTTTCTTTTGAAGTTCTTTATTAAAAATTCTGATTGAACCTCCACCGATTTCCACTCCATTAATCACTAAATCATAAGCATTTGCCCTGACTTTTCCCGGCTCGGAATTCAGTAATTGAATATCTTCGGCCTTTGGAGATGTAAACGGGTGGTGCATGGCATGAAAGCGGCTGTTTTCTTCGTCCCATTCAAGTAATGGGAAATCAACTACCCATAAAGGGCGGAATTTATTCTTATCTCTTAATTCAAGACGATTCCCCATTTCAAGTCTTAATTCACAAAGTGCCTTTCCGGTTTGGCCGGCTTCGCCGGATAAAATCAGCAGGAGGTCACCCGGTTTTGCATTAAAAGCTTCAGACCAGGTTTTTAAAGCTTTTTGGTCAAAAAATTTATCAACAGAAGATTTGAATGAGCCGTCTTCATTACATTTTACATAAATCAAACCTTTAGCGCCAATTTGAGGTTTCCTCACAAAATCAGTCAATTTATCCAACTGCTTCCTTGAATAGTCGCCACAGGCTTCAGCACAAATTCCTACAATCAACTTTGCATCATCAAAAACTTTAAAACCGCTGCCTTTTACCAGATTATTCAGGTCTACAAATTTCATTTCAAAACGAATATCCGGTTTATCAGTGCCGTAATATTTCATGGCTTCGTCATAAGATATTATTGAAAAATCTTCAACATCAATATTTTTAACTTTTTTAAAAAGATGTTTTATCAAACCTTCAAAAGTGTTCAAAATATCATCTTGAGTTACGAACGACATTTCGCAATCTATCTGGGTAAATTCGGGCTGGCGGTCGGCACGCAGGTCTTCATCGCGAAAACACTTTACAAGCTGGTAATAACGGTCGTAACCTGCAATCATCAATAATTGCTTAAAAGTTTGCGGCGATTGTGGTAAAGCATAAAATTCACCTTGGTTCATCCGTGACGGGACAACAAAATCCCTTGCACCTTCAGGCGTGGATTTTATTAAATAAGGTGTTTCAATTTCAATGAAATTTTGTAAATCCAAATAGTTTCTTGTTTCAGAAGTCATTCTATGACGTAGTTCCATGTTTTCCCGCAACGGATTTCTTCTCAGATCAAGGTAACGGTATTTCATTCTTAATTCCTCTCCTCCATCAGTATTATCTTCTATTGTAAAAGGCGGGAGCTTTGACCGGTTTAATATTTCAAATTTATCAACGGTTATTTCTATTTCACCGGTAGGTATTTTAAGATTTTTATTACTTCGTTCTTCAACTGTTCCGGAATCAGAAATCACGAATTCCCGTCCCAATTTTCTGGCTTTTTCACAAAGTCCGGCATTAGTTTGCATATTAAAAACCAGTTGGGTTTTTCCGTAACGGTCGCGTAAATCAATAAAGGTCATTCCTCCAAGGTCTCTTGACTTTTGCATCCATCCGCATAAGGTAACTTTTTCACCAATATTTTTCGGATTTAATTCACCGCAGGTATGTGTTCGTAGCATATTTGTTTTATTTATGATTCTTTTTAGTTAAATGAACTGCGAAATTAAGAAAAAACACAGAATACTTTTTTTTTCAATTGTTTAGGCTAAATAATATTTTGATGTGCTGGATTCTTTCTTTCTCGCAAAGACCAGAAAGATTATACGCAAAGTTTCCGCAAAGACTATTATAGATTATTCACAATTCTTTGTATATTTCCTTTAAGTATTTTTCTATTGAAATTTATCAATAATGCTAATTTAAGTCCCGATAATCTTAAATATGTTAGTGTTTGAGCAAAATGGACAGGCGCTATAGATTCAATAGATTTGACTTCAATAATTACTTTATTATTTACTATTAAGTCAATCCTGTAACCAATATCTTGTTTAACATCCTTATACACAAAAGGCATAGGATATTGTTGTTTTACATCAAACCCTAATTCCCTAAGATCAAAAGCTAAAGCATTTTCATAAGCAGATTCTAATAAACCAGGACCAATGCTTTTGTGAATTTCTATAGCTGCTCCAATTATTTTATAAGAGATTTCGTTTTCTGTCATGATGTTTTCTTTGCGTTGTTTTGCGTTCCGATAATTATCGGAATCTTTGGGAACTTTGCGTGAAATAAAGTATAAACAAAAGTAATTATTTTTTCCAGCACATCAAAATATTATTTTGCCATTGTTTACTGCTTCACCTATCAATGTAGCTGAAGTACAATCAATTATTTTAACATTCACATAATCTCCGGTTTTAAAATCTTTTTTCGGAAATACCACCACTTTGTTTTGACTGTTTCTGCCTGAT
>JAUWKH010000207.1 GCA_030614305.1 Bacteroidota bacterium | reverse complement strand
TGGCATTTTATAAACATTTTCCCAAATTGGTCAGATAATAAATTTTAAAATATTATATCCATTTTAAAAAATACCCGATTTAAACAGGTTTTACGGTTTATACAGAATGGATGGTTCTGCATGAAACGCGTGGTTTGTACCGTATGATGGTTTGTGCGGTATGATTGTAGACGCACGGCCGTGCGTCTCAACGTGCAAACCAACTGAACCAACCAATACAACCGAACCAACCAATACAAACAGTCAACCAATCCCAATTTTACCGCCAACCAATTGAAAAAAGATGGTATTTATTAGGAAATACCGATTCACAGCGTTTATTATTCACCCGGCAAAAACGTCTTACTCACATCAGGGTATTTATACCAGTCTACATTTAAACTTCCACCTGATTCTGCCCATGCCTGAAACTGAGGATAAGCATCTAAAATTTCTATTTTTTCGTTTGGCACTCTAAACTCAGTTGCACTTATTTCTAATCCCCAAGGTAAGTTATTACTTGTTTTATAAAAATTTGCAGGATTTGTAAACTGATCACCAGGGTTCCAAGCCCAAGTAGTTTGAGATGCATCATTAGCAGTTCCAAACAACGACATATCAGCAGCTTTTGTAGGCGGATGTCCATACATATGAACTTCATGGTCTCTGTTCATATAAATATATACCTGTACACATAAACTATTTCCTGCAACAGTATGATCCCATGTATATTCAAAATCAACCGTATCGTTTAAACTTTCAATTATATTACCATCAAATAGCTGAACAGCATTAAATACAACGGGGTCAGTAACAACATTGGTTGGTTCTGTAAAAGTTACGGTCTGGTCAGGCAAATAAGTAAGTTGTGTTGCAGAGCCATTTGACTTAAACCACTCCATACCTGCACCGCGAGGAATTCCACCGCCAATCCAGTAAACCGAAGAAACCACTTTTCCACCAACAAGCTGGTTTTGTCCGTTCTTATAAGTGTGAAGTTTTGTTTTTAAAACAACATCATTAAAATCATAGTCACCTAAACCAGGCCAAAGATCTTCATACATATGAAAATAATATTTGCTTCCAGATGGATAAATTGTCAGATATGCTTTTGTAGGGTCATTTGGCCAGACATCAGTATCATCAGGAACACCATCCCCATCCGAATCAGGACTTCCTGAAATATTTTCATAAATAGCTCCGACAATCTTACCAGAATATCCACCCGAACCTGCAGAATTCAAAGCCAAAGACCCCGAACCTTCATTAAAATCCCAGAATCCGACTAAATTTGATTCAGTGACTGATGGTAGTGTTTTGTAATATTTTGATATTTCGTCTTTACTAAGTTCCTTATTCCATATACATATATTATCAAGCAAGCCGTTATAATAAGATTTCGGCGTTTTATCACCCCATCTGCCAAAGGTAACAATTACAGCTTTAGTATTAAAACCTAAAACGCTTTTACTCATACCTTTATATATGCCATCCAAATATAATTTTCTTTTACCATCAGCAGTAAATACACCAACTACCTGATGCCATGTATCATCTGCCAGATTTTGATTAGTGCTTTTCCTATATTCTTTTTCACCATCTCTTGATTTGACTTCTGCTTTATATTTTTCTTTAAACTTTCTAAGGTAAATACCATAATATACACTGGCAACATTTTGGTCGGCAATGTTAACCAATACCATATCTCCATTTTCTTTTCCGGGTCCCGGAGTTTTAAACCAAACACTGAATGTGAAAGGATATTTAACTACAATCCCTCCTGCTACGCTATTATCAACCTCAATATAATTACTTTCACCATTCAGTTTTAAAGCATAATCCGTATCTCTTGAACCGAATGTTTTAAATCCCTGCCCTATTTCAAAATCCACAATTTCAATATTTACAGGGAAATATTTGCTTAAAAAAGTTACAGGGGAGTATATTCTCACCGAATCAATATCATCAGGCAACTGGAAATTATATATTACCTGATTATTAAAAATTGTTTTACTATCAATTTTATCGCCATCCATTTCATATAATTCAAGGGTTTGACCATTGGCATCTCCTATAATATTCACTGTAAGCTCATAATTATAGGAAGATGTCCAATCAAAGGAAGCAGGGACAACAAGATCGGCCATAGTTTTATCTTTTTCAACCGGATCCGAATCTTTTTTACAAGACGTTATGGTTAATATCAAGATAATTAAAACTGCTGATAAAATTCTAAGTGTTTTCATAATTTTAAAATTTAGCAATAATTTAGATTTTATAAAATTACATAAAAAATATGTATCGCAATAAATAAGCCAAAAAAATAATTAAATGCAACATATTGAATAAAACTTAGTTATATACAAATTACTAATGCCATCCTGTCTTAATTTTGGAGAATAGTCTTGTTTTGGGAAACTTATTTTAAAATTTGTTTTTCCTGTCAATAGCATCTTCAATTGCCATTGTAAATAACTTTGTAATAGTAATACCCATTTCTTTTGCCTGCTGTGGCACAATACTGCCTTCAGTAAGTCCCGGAATCGTATTTACTTCAAGAAAATATAACAGTTCATCATGTAAAATATAATCAAAACGAACAAGTCCTGAACAATTGAGATTTTCATACAAATAAACAGAAGTTGTTTTACATTCTTTTTCAGTTTTTTCAGAAATACGTGCAGGAGTGATCTCATTAGCCATACCCGGAGTATATTTTGCATCATAATCAAAAAACTCCTTTTTACTTACTATTTCAGTAATTGGCAAAACATACATTTTACCTTTGGATTTTATAATACCACAGGTTATTTCAATACCATCAATAAATTCTTCAACTATAACCTCATCATCTTCTTTAAAAGCAGTTTTAATTGCGTCCTGCAGATTTTTTATTTTATCAACCTTTGTAATACCAACACTTGATCCACCGTTGTTTGGTTTAACAAAACAGGGGAGTTTAATTTCATCAACAATTCTATCTGTTTTATATTTCTGATTTTTATATAAAAGAATAGACTTAGCGGTGTTAACACCTAATGAATTAACTATCCTGTTGCAAAAACTTTTATTAAAAGTCAATGCACTGGTAGTTTGATCGCACGAAGTATAAGGAATGGCTAATAAATCAAAGTAACCCTGAAGTTTACCGTCTTCGCCGGGAGTGCCGTGGATAGCAATAAAAACACAGTCAAAAGTAATTTTAGTATTATTGATTTTTAAAGAAAAATCATTTTTATCAACTTTAGTCTTTTTTCCGCTTTTGTCTGAATAATACCAGTCATCATCTTTAATAACAATTATATATGGATTATAAAGCCCTGTATCAAGTTTTTTTTCAACTACAGAGCCGCTTTTTATTGAAATCTCATATTCACCTGAATATCCTCCTGCAACTATGGCTATATTTTTTTTCATTGTTATTATCTGTTTTTTTTGATAACTAATTTTTGTGAGTTTATAAATTTACCTTTGTTAAACCGATTGTTTACAAAATTTATTATTTATATCTTTGCAGAAAAACAGGCAATAATCGTTTGTTTTTACAGTTAATATACCACTTATTTAAAATATCAAAATTAAATTAAGGGATAAATATACAAAAAATGGGATTCTTTTATTTTCTTAAAAAAAAGAAATTTTATTTACACTTTACCATATCCATTTTATTAACAATATTTTTAATATGGATAGTATTAATATCACTTAATATTTTTACTCGTCACGGCGAAATTTTAATTGTTCCTGATTTTAACGGTTCAACCATAGAGTATATTGCTAATGAGAACTTACAAAATGAATTCAGATTTATAATAATTGACTCAATATTCGACCCTGATAAAGAAAAAGGAACAATTGTAATGCAAGACCCGCTCCCCTATTCAAAAGTTAAGAAAAACCGGAAAATATATTTAACAATTGTTGCAAAATTACCGGAAACGGTAAGTATGCCGAATTTGGTGGATCTTAGCTTACGACAATCAATTGTATTGCTCGAAACCGTTGGACTTAAAATAAATTATCTTGATTATGAACCT
>JAUWKH010000072.1 GCA_030614305.1 Bacteroidota bacterium | reverse complement strand
TGTGCTTGCCTGAAATAAGTTGACCATTTTGTATACCAAAAATAAGAAAAAAATGGTAACTTTAAGAAAAAATCAAGTAAAACGAAAAATCAAAGAAGTGCGACACTTCAGTGAATCATTCAAGCAAGATATTGTGAAGCAGATTGAACAAAATCTCATCACAATTACACAAGTTTCAAGGGAACACAAGGTAACCCGATCGGCTATATACAAATGGATATACAAGTATTCAAAGTTCTTAAAAAAGGGCTATAAATATGTTGTAGAGCCAGAGAGTGACACAAAAAAAATTGAATATCTTCGGGAACGGATAAAAGAACTGGAACGTACAGTAGGTCAGAAGCAGCTCCAATTGGATTTTATTGAAAAACTTTTAGAATTAAGTAGTAAAGAAGTAGGTTACGATATCAAAAAAAAAATTGGTTCTGGGCCCTATCCTGGTTTTGGGAAAACCAAGACAAACACACATTGAAAATGAATGATTTATATACCATACCAAGCATTACAAGGCAAAACTTTCATCAACGTTATAAAATAATGTTGGCAAAAGAAGAGTTGAAAGAACAACTATTGCCATTAATTAAGAAATTAAGAATATCTCATCCCAAGATGTCAGCCAGAACAATGTATATTAAATTAGTGCCACAGGGTATTGGACGGGATGCATTTGAACACTTTGCCTTTGAAAATGGATATAAACTCGTTAAGACCAAAAGGTTTATCAACACAACAGATTCAACTGGCGTAGTCCGGTTTCCAAATCTTTTAGAAGGGTTGACAATCAATAAACCAAATCAGGTTTTGGTAAGCGATATAACCTATTACTGGCTTGTAGATAGATATTACTATATAACCTTGATAATGGACATCTACACCAGATTTATTCCAGGATGCTATGCCAGTGATAGTCTGATGACAATCAATACTACGCTCCCAGCTTTAAAACTTGCAATAAATACTCTGGGAATTACTCGCAATTCTGACTGTACTATTCTTCATTCTGATGGAGGAGGACAATATTATTCTAAACCTTTTATTAAGCTTACTAAAGCTTATGGAATTAAAAACAGTATGGGGCAGATAGTTTATGATAATTCACATGCAGAAAGAGTAATAGAAACAATTAAAAACTATTACATAGAGCCCTACAACCCTAAAAATTTTCAACAACTAAAAAAATATTTGACAATGGCAGTAAGAATGTATAATTTTGAACGACCACACAGTTCACTAAATAAGTTGACACCTTATGATTTTGAACAGCAAATTAACAAAATAATGGTTGACAAACGTCCACAATTACACGTATTTGCATCAGTATTAACAAAAAATACCAGTTATAAACAAAAAGAAAAAAGAAGCAAAAAAGAAAAAGTATACACTTTATAAAAAAAAGTCAACCTTATTTAGGCATGGACAGACTGGAGACTGGAGACTGCAGACTGGAGACTGGAGACTGCTAAAGTAGGTTTTAAAGCAATTAAAAAAATAATGATATACCCTGTTGTTGCATACGGACATCCAGTTTTGCGAAAAGTTGCAAAAGAAATTGATAAAGATTATCCCAATCTTAAGGAAATTATTAGCAATATGTTTGAGACAATGTATGTTTCGGTTGGAGTTGGATTAGCAGCGCCACAGGTAAATCAATCAATCCGCCTTATTGTTATTGATTCCAATCCATATAAAATTGATTTTCCTGAAGCTGAAGGATTTAAAAAAGTTTTGATCAATCCCGAAATAACTATTGAAAATGGCGAAGAATGGGAATTTAATGAAGCCTGCTTAAGTATTCCTAATATTATTGAATATGTCAGCAGAAAATCAAAAATTAAAATCAGTTATTTTGATGAAAACTTTAAATTTCACGAAAAAGAAGAATACATAGGAATTTTAGCCCGTATCATGCAACATGAGCTTGACCATCTTAATGGTATTCTTTTTGTTGACAGAATTAATAATTTAAAAAAAATACTGTTAAAAAGAAAATTAAAAGAAATTTCAAACGGAAATGTTAAAACTTCATATAAAATGTTATTTGCACCAAAAAAGAAAAAAACCAAAAAATTATGAAAACATTAAAATTATTATCAGTCCTGGCTTTAATAAGCATTTATTTTGCTGCATGCAGCCCGTCAAATGAAAAGTATGAAACAAAAATTAACGAGCTTGAGAAAAATTTGTTTTCCGAAAAGAATACAAGCATAAACAAAACCAATGCTAAAGAGCTCATTAATGCTTATATTGAATTTGCTGATAAATTTCCTGCTGATTCAAATTCAGCAAAATACTTGTTTAATGCTGCTGATATTTCGATGAACATTCTTGAATCGGATAAGGCAATAAGTATTTACAATAAAATCATTAATGATTATCCCAACTTTAAAAAGGTACCAGAATGCTTATTCCTGAAAGGGTTTGTTTATGAAAATAACTTACAAGACCTTGAAAAGGCAAAAACAATTTATATGGAATTTCTTGAGAAATATCCAGATAATGATTTTGCTGATGATGCTAAAATTTCAATAGAAAATCTTGGCAAAACCCCTGAGCAACTAATACTGGAATTTGAAGAGAATACGAATAACGAAAGTAAAGAATAAGGGATTTTTGATTTTAGATTTTTGATTTTAGATTTAAGAATTTAGAATTACGAATTCAATAAACAAACTTTTAACTTTATCCTTTAGCCTTTTCACTTTAGCCTTTTCACTTTAGCCTTTAGCCTTTTCACTTTAGCCTTTAGCCTTTTCTACTTGGCATAACTAATAGCCCTTGTTTCGCGAATCACTGTTATTTTTACCTGGCCCGGATATGTCATCTCATCCTGTATTTTCCTTGACAGATCATAAGAAATTTTATTTGCTTCACTGTCTGAAACTTTATCAGCGCCCACAATCACCCGCAGTTCTCTCCCTGCTTGTATGGCATAGGTTTTTACAACACCGGGATAAGTCAATGCCAATTCTTCCAATTTATTTAATCTTTGAATATATGATTCAACCACTTCACGTCTTGCACCAGGTCTTGCTCCGGAGATAGCATCACAAATCTGAACAATAGGTGCTATCAATGAACTCATTTCTATTTCATCGTGATGTGCTCCGATTGCATTACAAATTTCCGGTTTTTCCTTGAATTTTTCCGCTTGTTTCATTCCGAGAATTGCATGTGGTAATTCGGATTCATTATCAGGCACTTTGCCAATATCGTGCAGCAATCCAGCTCTTTTGGCAATTTTAGTATTTAAACCTAGCTCGGCAGCCATAGTAGAACATAAATTGGCAACTTCTCTTGAGTGTTGAAGCAGGTTTTGCCCATAAGAAGACCTGTATTTCATCTTACCTATCATTCGTATAAGTTCATGATGCATATTATGAATACCAAGGTCAATGGCAGTCCTTTTTCCAACATCAATAACTTCCTGCTCAATCTGTTTCTTTGTTTTCGCTACAATTTCCTCAATACGTGCCGGATGAATACGACCATCAGTAACTAATTTATGTAAAGAGAGTTTAGCTATCTCCCTTCTAATCGGATCAAATCCGGAAAGCAAAATAGCATCCGGAGAATCATCAATAATAATCTCAATACCTGTAAGCGCTTCCAATGTTCTAATATTTCGTCCTTCCCTGCCGATTATCCTGCCTTTTACCTCATCATTTTCAATATTAAAAACCGAAACCGAATTTTCTATTGTGTGTTCAGCAGCCGTACGTTGAATTGTTTCAATAACAAGCTTTTTTGCTTCTGAATTTGCCGAAAGCTTTGCTTCATCAACAATTTCCCTGATGTAAACTGCTGCCTCGGATTTGGCTTCATCTTTTAATGTTTCAATTAATTGAGATTTGGCTTCATTTGCCGACAAACTCGAAATTTCTTCCAATTGTTCAACTTGTCTGTTATATGCTTTTTCCAGGTCAATTTGTTTTTTATTGATTATCTCAAGCTGATTTGTAAGGTTTGACTTAATTGTATTGATCTCATTTTGCTTTCGCTGAAATTCTTCCATTTTCTGCGAAATTGTTGCTTCTTTTTGTTTAAGGCGGTTTTCACTTTTTTGGATTATATTATTTTTTTCATTGATAATCCTCTCGTGTTCAGACTTTAATTGAAGAAATTTTTCTTTTGCTTGTAATATCTTATCCTTTTTGATAACCTCAGCTTTATCCTGTGCTTCCCTTAAGATATTTTCACTTTTCTTTTCTACTGATTTCCTTAAAAAGGTAGAGGTAATCAAGCCACCTGCGAACAATGCAACAACACCTATAATTATACATAATACTATTATATCCATATTCTTTTTTGTTAGTTAAATAAAAAATAAAAAAACCCGCAGAAATTCAGGAGTTTAGTAAACCCCAGATGACATGGATAGAGTTGCCAAATTTTTCGAACTTCCACTGTCCCGGTGTTAACCGGAAATTCCACCTAAGCGGACTGAGGCCCGTCCTACGAATTTATGAGCTTTAACTCTAAATTTTATAATGTTGAGTTTACAAACATATTTGAATTAATGCGGGTAAATTTTAATATTTTTCAATGAACGTATGTAATATATCTTTTAAACTAAATTATCTGATAAAACCTTATTTATTTCTAACAATCTTTCGGCAAACCGATTATCCGTATTCTTATTTTGTTTTTCAAGATTTAGCGAAGTATTAGCATATTGTAACGACACCATTGCCAGCAAATCCTGTTTATCATTAAACGCATAATTTTCAGAATAATCTTTTATTTTTTCGTTAATTAATTTAGCTGCCTTCCGAATTGTTTCTTCTTCCTCTTTTTTTATTGTTAATCTATATGGTCTGTCAGCTATTGTAACTGATATTGTTAATTCATCCATTTAATATAACCGGTTATCAACTAATTACTTAAAAGCTCAATACACTTATCTATTTCCCGCACCAGTTCATTTATTTTTAATTTAGCATCATTTGATCCTTTCATGGATTCAAGCGATTTGGCTAATTTTATTCTATTAAATTCTTCTTTTAATTGATTAATAATTTTTTTTTGTTCTTCTATATTGTTTTTTAATTCTGTATTTTGATTTAATAATAATTCATTTTCCGATTTATTTTCTTTTTGCAAATTCACTAACTTCCTGACTTTGTACTCTATTCCGGAAATTAATTCATGTGCATCGTTCATTTATTAAATTCTTACTTTACTATATTTGTTATAACTCAACAAAAATACAAAATTAGCTTTTTAATTCCAAATATATAATGCCTGAATTTTAAAAATATTGCATATTATTTTTTATTGCTTTGATTATTAAGATAATAAAAATTTATTTATTTTAAAAGTTTATAGTAAAGCAAATGTTTGTTGTTTTGAGGGAGGAAGGCTAAAGAAAAAAGGCTAAAGGCTAAAGTATAAAGTAAAAAAAACATTTAAAGAAAACCCGCTAAGCGCCTTGGAGGCGCTAAGCGGATGATCAGAAATAAATTTAGCCGCTAAGCAGTTTGGAACTGCTAAGAGGCTTTCATTTAATAAATATCTGAAGTTTTTTGAACAATAAGCTTATACTAAAAACGGTATAAATTGTGATATTTTATAAATAGATATAAACCATTTGCGGTCAGCAGTCCACAGTCAGCAGTCAGTCGGCAATCTGAAGACTGAAGACTGTAGAAAAATGTACATGTTTACCTCGTTAGATGTATAATAAGATCAGTTATTTACTATTTCAAACTTCACAACTGCTTCCGATCCTGATCCATCCACAACAGTAACTATATGTTTACCTTTTCAGGCCTCATTTCCATTTGAAATAAATTTTCTGTAAAGCCAATATATTCTTCATCAAGATGCCAGTATATTTTTGATTGAGGATCACGGTGGGCAATCTCAAAAACTACCTTACCCGGAGTTCCGTCCATCTCAACCGGAATAAAAATTCTTGAATTAAGCAGGTTAATGATGTTTTATGACATTTTTAGCAAAATGGTATTAAGTAAAAATAAGATAAAAGATAAAAGTAAAAAGATAAAAGTACATTAATTGTTTTTATTTATTTCAAACATTCTATTTTTATACCCTTATGAAAAAAAATGATTTATCACAACGTCTTTTTAATTTTGCAGTTCGCACAATAATATTTTTAAAAACATTACCTGATAGTACTGAAATGAAAATTATCCGGTATCAATTAACAAAGAGTTCCACATCATCAGGAGCTAATTACTAAGAAGCACAAGCAGGTTCTTCAAAAGCAGATTTTACCAATAAAATCAGAATATCCTTAAGAGAAATGAGAGAATCAAACTATTGGCATAGAATAATTAAAGAAATTGAACCTAATAATTTGGACGTAAATGAATCCATTTGGCTAATAAGCGAATCGATTGAACTAAAAAAGATATTTAGGTTCTATTGTTCAAAAATCAAGATAACTATTTAAATTCCATAAACTTATCTTTTTTACTTTTATCTTTTTACTTTTATCTTTTATCTTGTTTAAAACCATATTATTTAACATAATACTAAAAATATACAAAAACCAAACCCATGACTGAAGAATTCCTCTATTACATCTGGATGTTCAGGTTGTTTGACAAGGATATTACCACAACATCAGGAGAATCAATAAATATTTTAAAATCAGGAGAAAGAAACACTGATTCCGGACCTGATTTTTTTAATGCAAAAATTAAAATCGGTGATACTATCTGGGCAGGAAATGTTGAAATACATGTAAACTCTTCTGATTGGTACAAACATAATCATCAGGAAAATAATGCTTTTGATAATATCATTTTACATGTAGTTTATAAAAATGATGCAATAATTAAACGAAATAACAGCGAAATCATCCCAACTATTGAATTAAATGAAAAATTCGATAAAAAATTATACTACCGGTACAAAAGTTTTATGACTAACAAATATTGGATACCTTGCCAGAAATTAATCGGCAATATTGACGAATTTCATTTAAATAGCTGGCTTGAAAGACTTCTTATCGAACGCCTCGAACATAAAGCAAAAACTATAGAATCAACTTTAAATTTAAATAAAAACAACTGGGAACAAACTTTTTATCAATATCTTGCAAGGAATTTCGGGTTTAATACAAATGCCGAACCTTTTGAATTACTGGCAAAATCATTACCCGTTAATTATCTTGCAAAACATAAAAACAATCAATTTCAGATTGAATCATTGTTGTTTGGACAGGCAGGATTACTTGAAACTGATTTTAAAGATGAATATCCGAACAACTTGAAAAATGAGTATAATTTTCTAAAAAAGAAATTTTCATTAAAACCGGTTGATGGTTTTCTTTGGAAATTTCTCAGGTTACGTCCCTCAAATTTCCCGACAATAAGAATTTCCCAGTTTGCAAACCTGATCTACAAATCATCTGCTTTATTTTCAAAAATAATTAAACTCAACACTTTAAATGAAGTTTACAAATTATTTGATATTTCAACTTCAGGATATTGGGACACTCATTATATTTTTGACAAACCATCTGTAAAAAGAAAAAAGTCCTTTGGGAATAATGCTCTGAATCTTATCATCATCAACACAATTGTCCCGTTTTTATTTGTATATGGTCTTAAAAAAGATAACTATTCATATAAAGAAAAAGCCCTGCAATTATTAGCTCAGGTGCCTGGTGAAAAAAACTCGATCATCCGGAAATGGCAGGAACTGGGATTAAGAGCTTCAACAGCATATACTACACAATCATTATTGGAACTAAAAAATTATTATTGTAATGAAAAAAAGTGCCTGAATTGCCAGATAGGAAATATTTTATTGAGAGGAATTTAGCTATGAACGGTTACAATATTTTCTATCACCTT
>JAUWKH010000379.1 GCA_030614305.1 Bacteroidota bacterium | reverse complement strand
TAAACACGTCTCAATGATAGAAAAATAGAACATACATTTTTTAATTTCAAGGTAAAATTATAAAAAATATGGATTATATTTTTTATAATGCATAAATTTACGTATTTTTGTGCAGTATAATATTAAAAAAAGCATAAAATGATACGCGATATTATCTTTAAACAAAAGAGCGAACTTGAGCAGAAACTACAGGAAAAGTATATAACAAGGCAAACTAATTTAAGGGGAAATCATTCCGACATTGTCCAGGTGATAATTGGCCCGCGGAGGGCAGGAAAATCTTTTTTCGGGATGCATCATCTGGTTGAAGCCAAATCATTTGGATTTGTAAATTTTGATGATGAGCGGTTAGTTACAGTGAGTGATTTTGATGAAATACTTGAAGCCGTTATGGCTGTTTATTCTAACCCCAAGGTGCTTTTACTCGATGAAATACAAAATCTTCCCAACTGGGAACTCATTGTCAATCGTTTGCAAAGGCAGGGATTTTGGCTAATTATAACAGGAAGCAATTCGAACTTACTAAGTAGCGAATTAGCCACACATCTTACCGGGCGACATCTTCCTGTTTATCTGTTTACTTTTTCGTTCAGTGAATATCTTGCTGCTTCGGAGAAAACGTTGACCGAAGCAGAGACAAAGGAAAAATTCAATGATTTCCTGACTAATGGAGGCTATCCTGAACCTTTAATGAAAGCTCTGGATTATAAGGAATATTTGCAAGTGTTGTTTGATTCAATACTTTTTAAAGATATTGTGAAAAGATATAGTATCCGTTATCCCGGATCACTCGAAAACCTTGCAGTATGGCTAATATCAAATATTTCAGGCGAATTTTCGCTAAACACACTTGCAAAGCAGACGCAGATATCAAGTGTGCATACCATAAGGAAATACCTTAATTATCTGGAGGAGGCATTTGTTTTCTTCACATTAGCACGGTTTTCGTATAAAATTGGAGAACAACAGCGGTCGAATAAAAAGATTTACTGCTACGATAACGGTTTTTTCAAGGCGAAAGCTTATCAGTTTAGCGAAGATCATGGAAAACTGCTTGAAAATGCCATTGCTACAGAGCTAATGAAACGCTCATTGCAGGATGGTTCAAAGTTGTTTTATTGGAAAAACAGAGATCAACAGGAGGTTGATTTTGTGATACAGCAAGGAACACAAATTACCGATTTGATTCAGGTTTGCTGGAGCTCAGAGCAAGTACGCACACGCGAACGAGAGATAAGGGCTTTGTTAAAAGCTTCACGCGAATTAAGATGCGATCGCTTATTAGTGATCACTTATGATGAGGAAAGCAGGGAGAGTTTCAGTTGGTTTGGTTTTGAGGGTGAAATTGATTTCGTCCCGGCAAGGAAATGGTTACTTGGAAGATAAACTTCAGAAATCCTTGAAAGGAAAACTACCTCACCATAAATGCTTAAGATACGTAGTGTTGAGAATTTATTGAGTAAAAGGATTAAAGCATTATAAACATTCAGGTATTTTAAATATTAACTAACTTTGTTATAAAAATTCATAAAAAAATAAATTATGAGTAATGATTGGGAATTAATAAAAAAATATAATGACACCGTCCTAAAACCTTTCCTCCCAAATGCCTCAGTTGATATGTTTTTTGCTTATATTAATGATTTTTTATTAGATCTCGACAATTTTCAAATATTTAAGGATACTTGTTTTGAAGCCACCAATGTTAAAAAACTTCTTCATTTTACCAGCATTACAAATCTGGTTCAAATAATTAACTCCAAATCAATTTTAATGTCTGATTTGAATTTATTTAAAGACAAAAAAGAGTTCAACTTAGGAAATAAATCATTAAATAATTT
>JAUWKH010000073.1 GCA_030614305.1 Bacteroidota bacterium | reverse complement strand
TTCTTTTATGATTTAGCAATTAAATACGGGCTGAAGCTTTTGCTCGCCATCATTACGCTAATTATTGGACTTTGGGTTATCAAAATAATTGTGAAAGCTATTGTCCGTACTATGGAAAAAAAGGATGTTGACATAACTCTCAGGGGTTTTGTCCGCTCATTCCTGTCAATATTATTGAAGATCATGTTGATTATTAGCGTAATTAGTATGATAGGAATTGAAATGATATCTTTTGTAGCTATATTAACTGCTTTGGTTTTAGCAGTCGGTATGGCATTAGCAGGTACTTATCAAAATTTTGCAGGAGGAGTAATGCTTGTTTTATTCAAACCGTTCAAAGTGGGAGATTTTATCCAGGCCCAAGGGTTTATGGGAACCGTTAAAGAAATTCAGATTTTTAATACTATTCTTAAAACTCCTGACAACAAAACCATTATTATTCCTAATGGAGGGTTATCAACAAACGCTATGACTAATTTCTCAACCGAACCACAGCGCCGCGTTGATTTTACATTCGGCATTGGATACGGTGATGATATCGACAAAGCAAGAAAGATTATCAATAATCTGATTGCCGCTGACAGCAGGATTTTAAAAGATCCGGAACCATTCATTGCAGTTTCCGAATTGGCTGACAGTTCGGTTAATTTTGTTGTTCGTGTTTGGGCTAATGCTGCTGATTATTGGGGAATTTTCCATGATATGACTGAAAATGTAAAGAAATCATTTGACAAGGAAAGTATTTCAATACCCTTCCCGCAAACAGATGTTCATGTTTATAATGAAAAATAATTATTAAGAATTAAAATTTTATAAAATGAATAAAATTACAGTATTATTAGCAGGCTTACTTTTTCTTGGACTTGCCTCAAAAGCTCAAAATGACACAGTTCCAGCCTGGACAACAAGTGGAGATGCATCATTAATGTTCTCTCAAGCCTCATTTACAAACTGGGCTGTAGGTGGTGAAAATAATATTACCTTAAATGGATTTATTAATCTGTATGCAAAATATGAAAAAAATAAGTCGAAATGGGAAAATATGTTAGCATTGGTTTACGGCCAAACAAAAACAGGCAACAGAGAATTCCGTAAAAGTGAAGATAAAATTGATTTTTCGTCAAGTTATGGAATTAAAGCGGCTGATAAATGGTACTACTCCGCTTTATTCAATTTTAAGACACAGTTTTCTGCGGGCTATGATTATCCTGATGATGTGGACTCTACAAAAGTAAAAATCTCCGATTTTTTAGCTCCGGCTTATTTATCAATAGGTTTGGGAATGGAATATTGTCCTAATGATTTTCTGTCGCTTTACTTATCGCCGGTTACTGCAAGATTTATTTTTGTAAACAATCAGGATTTGGCAAATAAAGGGGCTTTTGGGGTTGATCCTGCCGAATATGACGGACAGGGAAATATAATTAAACAAGGGAAGAAAGTGAAAAATGAATTTGGAGCATACTTCCGGTTTATATTTAAAAAAAATATAATAAAAAATGTTGATTTACAAACCAAACTGGAACTGTTCTCTGATTATTTTAATAATCCGCAAAATATTGATGTTAATTGGGATACAATGATAAATTTTACAATTAACGAATGGCTTGCAGCAAATTTCGGTTTACAGATGGTATATGATGATGATATCCCGATTAAAGATAAAGACGGTAAAATTGGTCCAAGAACCCAGATTATGCAATTACTTGGAATCGGTATATCTTATAAATTCTTAAAATAGAGATATTGTTATTCTTATCTGTTTTGTTAATTTTGTAACAAATTATATAAATAATAAATAAATCACAAATCTAAATTCTAAAATCTAATAAGCTATTTAAGTTATGAACGATTACAAAAATTAATACTTATAATTATGCCGTTTATCGAATTAAAAAACATTAAAGAAAAAGAAATTGTTCCCGGCTATAAAGCAAGATTTATCCATTCCGAAAATATGACCATTGCCTCATGGAACATTAAAAAAGGTTATTCTTTACCCGAACATTCACATCATCACGAGCAATTATCGTGTGTTACAGAAGGAGAATTTGAGCTAACACTTAACGGAGAAACACAAGTTCTAAATTCAGGGAAAATTGCTGTTATTCCATCAAATGCAAAGCACTCGGGAAAAGCTATTACCGATTGTAAGATTATTGATATTTTTAATCCGGTAAGAGAAGATTATAAATAAAACAATTATAAATTATAAAATTTAATAATTAAAATCAGACATTATGAAATACAAATTATTATCAGATAGTGATATTAAGGCGATTGATGCCTTAAAAGAATTTTACGGCGGTGCTGACGAAATTAACCAAGTTATAAAAAAAATGCGGGATTTTGAAACACGCAAAAAAATCCTTGCTGAAAAAGGTTTTGGAGAAATGATAGCAGATGCCGAGGAATTAATTAAAAAATTCCCTAAAATAGATGGTTTTACTAAAGAAATTAATCCCAAATATAATAGTAATTATGGAATTGCTACAAGCCAGGTTTCAGGTTTTCAGGGAGCTTATGTTACTCATCATTTCATGAAAAAAGTTGCAGAAACTGCAAAAACCAATCCTGTATTTGTTCCTGCCGAAATGATATCGGTCGTTCCTTTAACCGATTATTATGTTTACAGCGGCGATTTGATGGCTACTTTAGCAATGACCGAGAACATTATGCAAACGTCAAAATATTGCAGTACAAACTTAATCGGGATACCCCACCCTGAAAGCAGGTTCTTAGAAATAGAGGAAGTTACAGGTAAAACATTTGACAGGGCTGATATGGGCGATGGTATGTCGGCTATCATTTTGAAAAACCAGGGTACACCATTCGGAAATTTCGGAGGAATTGAAGTTGCTGATGATAATCATTTATTTTATCTTGACGGGGTAATCAGAACAGCAATGGAAAACGGCGCTGATTTCTTTTTAAACCCAAGCTGGAGCTCAATAATTGCTGCATGTTACTTTGGACGTGATATTCCAAATCTGAACTTTAAAATTTCAATGTTGCTTGCCACTCAAAACACAATGCAATTAAGAATGCTGTTGAATATCATAAATGAATACATTAGGGATGATAATACAACTCCGATTTATGAAATAAATATTGGAAACGGTGTAAGTCCGCATAATTTTATCCAGTGTGCCAAAGAGCTTAAAGAAAGCGGCATCAAAGGAGTGAGTCTTGCTGCTCATATTCGTATCAATCCTGATTTGGGAATTGAGAATTTTGATTGGACTGAAAATGCTTATAAAGTTCTTGAAAGCGGAACAGATATGACTTTTAAATACGAAAGTGACGGAACAGCAAGAGAATTCGACACAATGGCTGCATATTTTATGTCGGATGATGAAAGAAAAGCAAATGCTCAAAAAATCGGTGATGTTATTTATTATAAGGCTCTTCTTGCAACCAACGACGGCAAAGATATGATGAGAAAAGGAATCAGGGTTGTATTTGGGAAAGCGTCGTATTAAGATAAAGCCCTTTGGGTAAATTATAAAAACAATTAACCAAACCCAGATAAACTGGAAATTACAAATATCAAATTCCAAATATCAAATAAATTCCAAATCCAAAATACCAATGATCTGAAACGTTATTAAAATCAAAATGTTTGGAATTTCGCACATTGAAGTTTGGTTATTATTTATTATTTGATGCTTGTTATTTGAAATTTTCTGCCAATGACCAAAGGGAATCCGTATGGAAAAATGCAAGAAAATAAAAAATAAGACACTAATAAGTTATATATATGAAAAAAAATATAATATTAACTCTTCTGTTTTTTAGTTTTATAATCTTTATCAGTTCTTGTGTGGAAGTAAAATTTGAACAACCACAGCCGGCAGGAATAGAAGCTGATAAAATATTTCCAGTAGATTTACAAGGTACATATATTGACGAGAATAATGATACACTGATTATAAATGATGTAACATACAGATTTGGGAATGGAAAAACAATCTTCGGTGGAGGAGGAGAACTTTCGGAAAATCTGATCCTGAAAAAATATAAGAAATACTATTTTCTTAGCGAAAAAAACGACAGTCTGTGGAACATAATTGTTGTAAAATTAAATAACAAAAAGGATTTAAAGGTTTTTATGATTGATGGTGAAAATAAAGAAAAAATAGAAGAATTAAAGAAAATAACAAATGTAAAAGAAAAATATAAAAATAAAGGAGAAATAGACTATTATATAATTAACCCTGATAAAAAAGAGTTAAGAAAAATATTACGAAAAGAAATACTCACAGAGGTTGGCACATTTAATAAAATATTATAACTATTTATTCCTAAAATAAAACTTATAAATTATCTTAACATTAACACTTATGATTAAAAACTGGCAAAACAGATTTTCTGAAAACATTAAGGATTACGAAGGTTATCCGATAGGAAAGACCCTCAAATATCTGGCTGATCCTGAAATTATTTCTTTAGCAGGGGGATTACCTTCGCCAAACGTGTTTCAGAAATCGGAAATGAGAATAATATCTGATAGAATTTTAAACACAGATATTGAAAAAATCATGCAGTACTCTGCTATTCCGGGTGAGCAATCGCTTGTAGATGCTATAATTGTTTTTTTAAAAAGAGATGATATAAATGTTGAAAAGAAAAATATTCTCATCACTACATCTGGTCAGCATGGACTGGACTTAGTTGGACGTCTTTTCTTAAATCCAGGCGATAGGATTATCGTTGACAGACCGACTTTTGCCGGCGCTTTGGTCGCTTTTAAAATGGAACATCCCGAATTTATCGGTGTTGATATTGAAAACGATGGCTCAAATGTGCAGGCATTCAGTCAAAAACTCGAAGAATTAAATAAGCAAAATAAGTTACCGAAATTTATTTATGTAGTCCCTGATTTCCAGAATCCGACAGGTATTACAATGAATTATAAAAAAAGAAAAGCATTATTGGATTTGAGCTATAAATATAATGTCCCGATAATTGAAGACAGCCCTTACCGAGACCTTCGTTATTACGGTGACCCTATTCCTTCAATTTATTCACTTGACCAAAAACGTAATGAATGTGGTGGTAATGTGATAGGATTATATACTTTCTCAAAAATATTCTGTCCGGGATTAAGAGTTGGATTTAATATCGGACCGCCGGAAGTAATTAAAAAAATGACAAATATCAAAGAAGGAAATATTCTTAATACTCCTAAATACAACCAGGACTTATGTATGGCATTTCTTACTGAAATGGATTTAGATGCTCATTTTAAAAAATGTAAAAAATATTATCGTGAAAAGCTGCAGGTATTTCTGAAAACAATGGAAGAATATTTTCCAAAAGAAACAGGCGTAACATGGACAACATCTGAAGGCGGTCTTTTCCTTTGGGTATCCTTACCCGAACATATTGATACAAACGAATTATTTTTTGAAGCAATTAAATACAAAGTAGCGTTTGTACCGGGCGAGCAATTTTATGGAGAAAATCCTGCAAAAAATCACATGCGAATAAATTTTTCTTATGCATCAAAAGAGCAGTTAGCAGAAGCTATTAAACGTCTCGCTGATTGTATTAAGCCATTACTTTAAATTTAAAAAAATATGGATTTAGGAATTAAAGATAAGATAGCATTAATAACTGCCTCAAGCAAGGGTCTCGGAAAAGCTGTGGCACTCCGTCTTTCACAAGAGGGAGCTAAGGTAATGATATGTTCCAGAAATAAAGATAATCTTCTTAAAACCAAAGATGAAATTATTGTTAAAACAGGTGGAATTGTAAAAGCTTTTATTACTGATGTAACTGATAAAGAACAAGTAAACACAATGATTGATGGGATTGTTGATGAGTTCGGAACAATTGATATTTTAGTAAGCAATGCAGGAGGACCTCCCGCAGGAAAGGCAGATGATTTTTCTTTAGCTGATTATCAAAATGCCATTGAACTTAACCTGTTAAGCACAATAAACCTTTGTTATAAGGTATTGCCTTTTATGAAAAAACAAAGTTGGGGAAGGATCATAAATATCACTTCAGTTTCGGCAAAGCAGCCAATTGATGTTTTGATACTTTCAAACACTTCAAGAGCCGGGGTATTGGGCTTCTCAAAATCCCTGTCAAGTCAGGTTGCATCTTTAGGAATTACTATAAACTCGGTTTGTCCCGGATATACAAAAACCGAAAGAGTTGAAAATCTGGCAAAGGCGTTTGAGGAAAGCGGCAAAGGAACTCAACAGGATTTTTACAAAAATCTTGAAAAAACCATTCCAATGCGAAGAGTCGGAACTCCTGAAGAATTTGCTCAAACAGTTGCTTTTCTTGCTTCCGAAGGAGCAGCTTATATTACAGGCGTTGCTTTACAGATTGATGGGGGGTATATTCAGGGATTGTTTTAGATTTAAATAAAGAAAATAAATTATTAAACATTTAAATATATTATTATGAAACACAAAATTGCAATTTTAGGATTTGGAACAGTAGGACAAGGAATCTCCGAAATCCTTTTAAACAAAAAAGAATATCTGAAAAATAAATACGATTTTGAATACGACATTGTAGCAGTAGCTGATTTTGTATTCGGAAATGTCTATAATCCTGATGGACTGGATATTCCTTTGATGCTTCAGGAAGCAAAAGAGAAAAAGAAATTTTCAAAAGATCTAACCGATTGGGATAATCTTGAGTTAATTAGAAACTGTAATGCTGACATCTTATGCGAATTAACCTATACGGATTTAAACACAGGCGGACCTGCAGTTGACCATGTTAAAGCTGCTCTTGAATCGGGCAAGCATGTTGTAACAAGCAACAAAGGACCTGCTGCATTGCTTTATCCTGAAATGAAAAAAATAGCAGACAAAAACGGTGTAAAATTTATGATTGAAGGAACTGTTTGTGCAGGAACTCCGGTTATAAATCTTGCTGACGGACCATTAGCCGGTTGTGAAATCTCAAAAATTCGCGGAATTTTAAATGGAACAACCAATTATATGCTTTCCGAAATGGAAAAAGGAATGGATTATGATGAGGTATTAAAAGTTGCTCAGGAACTCGGTTATGCCGAAGCTGACCCGACCGGTGATGTTGAAGGTTATGATGCAAGAGGTAAAGTTACTATACTTGCAAATATCGTTATGGGAGCATCTTTAAAAATTAATGATGTTTCCTGCAAAGGAATAACTCAAATAACTTCCGAAGACATTGAAAATGCTAAAAAGGAAAATAAACGCTGGAAACTTATCGGCTCTGTTGAAAAGAAAGACGGAAAAGTTAGCGGTTCAGTCGCCCCTGAAATGATTGACATGTCGCATCCCCTTGCCGGAGTTATGGGTGCTACCAATGCTTTAACGTTTACTACAGATCTGCTTGGTGACGTTACTATCGTTGGTCCCGGAGCAGGGAAGATTGAGACTGGCTTTTCAATATTGACGGATATTTTGGATATTGATAGAAATTACTAATTTTGATAAAAATTTTATTAATGAAATGTGGAAATTTAATATTTAGTAATCATGCAATTAATCAAATGTTTAAAAGGGGAATTGATGTTGATGATGTAAAACATGTTATAAAAACCGGTGAAGTGATACATTCTTATTCAGATGATAAACCTTTTTCAAGTTATTTAATTTTGGGATATTATAAAGCAAAACCCATACACGTTCTTGTAGCTTTTGATGAACATACCAATAAATGTATAATAATTACGACATATTATCCTGATCCGGTTATTTGGAACAAAGATTTAAAAACTAAATTATAAACAAAATGCAATGCGTTATTTGTAAAAATGGTAATACAGAAAACGGT
>JAUWKH010000387.1 GCA_030614305.1 Bacteroidota bacterium | reverse complement strand
TTGTAGGCATATTAACAATTACTTTGTGATTAAATATATTTTAACAAATTGGTTGCAAAGGTATTAATTATTTTCAAATAACAATAGGCACTCCTAGTTATTTTCAACAAAAACCCCTTTAAATCAGCGTACAAAGATAGTTAATTGTTTTCAAAGATTTCTCACCTTCTTCAACTGAAATGATACTTAGGTCAATTCTTAATAACACAATCACTAGCATCCGAAAGTTTTCGGTAAAATGACAAAAACAATGTCCTAGCCCAGTGTTTTCATTGTAGATTTGAAATTACCCAGAAAATAAGTCTTTCTCAAAAACTATTTTTGTTTGGGTTGAGAGAGTAACTTTGCGAACACCTTCCCTAACTTCATTGCATACATAATCCAATGATAGATAGTGATACAGGCAGAATCTGATTTTTTCACATAAATTTGAAAAAGCGACTGTTTTTTTAGGAATAGTTCGTTTTATAAGTTCTATGAGCAGATAATTTATTAGAGCTACATAAATTTGTGATTTTACCGCATTTTCACTAGTTCCCAAAAATGTTTTGACTTGTAAATTCTGTTTTAAAGCCTTGAAGAATAATTCAATATCCCAGCGTTTCTTGTATAGTTCAGCAATGGTATTGTATTCCCAATCAAGTTGATTGGTTATTATGGCTATAACTTTGTTTTCATCCTCTTTATATACGTGTACCAGTCTTAATTTATGTTCTGCAATACCTGTTTCTATTGCCCTATTTGAGCTAAGACGGATAATTTCATCTTTTAAAATATTTTGATCAATATTCTCTGGCAATTCCAACTCTTCAATTGTTTCATACAAAGTATTCGTTTTAATCCTAGTAACAAATACATTTTCTGCTTTTATTCTGTTGAGCATTAAATCAAAGTCAAAATAGGCTCTGTCTTCAACAATGATAGTGTCTTTTGGATAAATCAATTGTTCTAACCCATACCTGTCATGAACTTTTGCTTCTGTGATATTTACCACATCAGGTATCATTAAATTGTAATCCCAACTTGTGTGTAATTTGATACCTCCTTTAGCTGTCCGAAACTTTGCCCAGTCAAACATAGCTAAGCATAAGGATATAGTTGAGCTATCTATTAGTTTAACTACCTTGCCCTTAATCTCTTTTATGATGTGTGTATTATGATGTTGTTTTAGCACCGATTTGTAATGACTTAATAAACGATAATATAGACTCTCAAATACGTGCCAGTCCCGATTCTTGTTACCATCGCTCATTGTTGAACGTGCTGGGCTTTGGCTTAGCCCAAGGTCGTTTATAAAGATTTCACTAACACCAATCCCTGCAGATATGTCGTTCAGACTCTGACACTTATTAAGCTGTCCGAAAGTTAGGGACACAAATTGATCGTAAGTCTTGTATTTGCTAACGCCTTTGTCGGTTTTATATGTATTGGTACAACTTTCAAAAAGCCAACGAGGTACTAAATCTAATATTTGTCGAATTACTGGTTTATCGTTATTTTTGTTTCGCCTGAAGAGTCCCATGTTTTATATGTTTTGTGGTAAAACAAAAATATGAGATTCTTAGGTGTTTTTAAAATTCCGACTTTCGGATGCTAGTGAATCATCTTAGATCATATGTGTTTTTTGACAGAATTATAAATTGAAACCTTAAACCTGTCCTTTTGCCTCTTCGAGCTCTTTTGTTAATTTTGCAGAAGAAATAACTAAGATTGTAATAGACGCGCGTGATATATCCAGATAATTTTGAAACGAAAATACGGTTCG
>JAUWKH010000394.1 GCA_030614305.1 Bacteroidota bacterium | reverse complement strand
TCAATTCATCAAAAATATGGAGCAGTAGAAACAGGCTACTTGTAAAGCCGATGGTTAATCCGAGAATATTCAGCAGGCTGTATAAAAGGTCACCTTTAATAATACGAATTGAAATCTTTATTAAATTCTTAAGCATAGCTATTCTTTTATTGATTTTGTAAACCCTGCCGATTCATATGCATTTTTCATGCCAAATCTACTATATCGCTTTTATACAGATTGTTAACTGATTTTTTATTGCAATTCAAAAACAAAACATGTTCGAATTCAGAACATTAGGAGTACGATATCGAACATTTCATGCAACCAATTTATTGTTATATGAGTCATAAAAATATAAAAATAAGAAACATATAAAGTTAAGCTAATTATTGTTTGATTATTTTTCAACCAATTGATATGAATGAAAGGATTAATCTTCTTATATTGCAGTACTTAATGAAGCATGAAGAAAATGATCTGGTTTTGGAAGAGACGATATTTTCCTGTTTTCAGGTTGTTTTAAATCAACCCAAATAGAAAAAAGTAAGAGCTTAGTCAGTGCCCTTTTTGCTGATAAATATTTTGCATAATATTTTTAAAATATAGAATATGATACGGTTAAGAAAAACGTTATCGCTGCTGGTTATTATTTTGCTTGGACTAATTCCCATTGTTACATGGGGGCAGGTTGATGGTGATTATCAAACCAGAGCAACCGGTAACTGGAATGACAATAATACATGGCAGGTTCGTAGCGGGGGGGCTTGGGTTAATTGCGCTTTCGATGATTATCCGGGTGCTGTTACCGAAGCAGGAACGGTTTATATTACCGGAGGTAGTACTGTTTCGGTGACAGCTAATATCGCAAAAGATATTGGCGCTTTAAATTTTGTAGGAAATAGTGCTTCAAATATAGTACAATTTTCAGGAGCTTATACTCTTGATATAACAGGCGCGATAACAATAAATCCACCAACATCCAATTTTGATGATAATGGGATTTATGTCAATTCCGGATTTGTAACATGTGCCTCATTAACCAGTACAGCTGGAGGAAATAACAACAGGGACCGTAAAGTAGCAATTTCTACCGGAGGTATACTTACCGTGAATGGTGATATCACAATGGATATAGACGATGATCGTAATGATATTACCTTCACCGGGGCTGGCACACTAACTGTAACAGGAGACTTAACAACAGGACAACTTACCTGTGTTGACAACAGTACTATCAATATAGGTGGTGCATTAAATCCAACTGCCTTTACAATAAGTACATCAACAGTCAACTTTAATGGTGCCGATCAAAATATACCATTCTATTCATATTATAATCTTTATACATCTAATGGCGGAATAAAAACTTTAGCAGATATTAATAATACTGTTACTGGGAATTTACAAATTTCGAATTCTACTCTTGCATTTAATGCATCTTCGGCTAAAACACTTACTGTTGCCGGAGATTTATCCGGGAATGGAACTATCGATATGAGTCCTGGTAACTTTACTCATACATTAAACTTAGGTGGATCATCCAATTCAATTGGAACTTTAACTACAGTTGCGGCTTTAAGTACTGTTAATTATAATGGGGTGGGTGATCAGAGCATTTTTTCAAGTCCCAATTACAGGAACCTTACAATATTAAACGGAGGAAATAAATCACTGAGTGGAGATGCAATAGTAAGTGGGACTCTGACACTTTCAGATGG
>JAUWKH010000388.1 GCA_030614305.1 Bacteroidota bacterium | reverse complement strand
GATAGTTTTTATCGTCAGCTTGAACATATTCTTGATGAAGAAACACAAAGGATATCAACATATTATAGCAAAGCATTAAGTTCTGCATCAACTATTTATGGTTCATTATCAACAGCGGATATGGAATATCATAAAGTAACTTTATCAGATGGAGAAGAAATTGTTGCCAGTCCTGCTAATGCATCTAAAGTTTTTAATAATAACAAAAATCAAGATGATAGAAAATTAGTAGCTGAAGCCAGAGCTGCAGCATATTCTAAAAATAAAAATACTTATACTGATATTCTTATCGGAGTATTTCAGAACAGATGGGCAAATGTTCAATTGCAAGCTTATGAAACTTGTTTAGATGCAGTTTTAGAGTCTAATAATATTCCAAAAGATGTTTTCATGAATTTAATAGATGTGGCGAGCAATAATACTGATGCATTATTAAAATATCGTGAGTTAAGAAAAAAAGCATTGGGTTTAGAACATTATTATGGCTCGGATGAAGCAATAGCTTTAGTTGATTTTGATAAGGAATATAAATTTGATGAAGCAGTCGACTTAGTTGTTGAATGTTTACAACCAATGGGTGATGAGTATAATGAGCTATTAAATACAGCTGTACAAAGTGGATGGATTGATGTTTACGAGAAACCCGGAAAACAATCAGGAGCATATAGTTGGTCGGTTTATGGTTTACATCCATATATTTTAATGAATTGGGCAGGAACACGTGATCATGTTTTTACTCTTGCTCACGAATTAGGACATTCTATGCATAGCATGTTAACCAACAAGTATCAGCCATATACATATACAAATTATGCCAGCATGGTAGCTGAGTCGGCATCTACTTTTAATGAAAAGATGTTGTTAGATTATATGATAAAAAATGCAAAAGATCCAAATGAGAAAATTGCATTGTTGGTTCAGGCAATCGATAATATCGCAGGAACTTTTTATCGTCAGGCTCAATTTGCCGAGTTTGAGTATTCAATTTATTCTATGATTGAAAAAGATGAACCAATTAATGCTGATATTATAGCCAATATTTATGCCGAACTGGACAAAAAATATAATGGCGATATAATGGAGCGATCTGAAAACTATGCATATTCCTGGTCAAGAATACATCATTTCTTCGGATATTTTTATTATGTATATAATTATGCAGTATCATTTTCTGTATCAAGTAGTGTGTTTAATCAAATAAATCAAGCTGAGACACCTGAGGCTGCTCAACAAGTACAAGAAAAATACCTTGCATTATTAAAATCAGGTGGCAATGATTATCCTGTTGATTTACTAAAAAAGGCGGGTGTCGATTTAACAACAAAAGAGCCGTATTTAGCTGTAGTAAAAAGAATGGAAGAACTTGTTGACCAATTAGAAATAGTTTTAAAAGAAGCAGGAAAGATTTAAAACTTATTTATAGATATTTAGAAGGGATTGCTTGTTATTAGCAATCCTTTTTTTATTTTAAAAATTTATAATCACACATAACAGTTAGTATAAGAATAGTAGCCGACTTCGGAACTCAAATCTTTCAACTTACGATGAAATTGATGCGCCTGCCCGCCGAAGCCTTGGCGCAGGCGGCAGGCAGGTTTACTACTATTTCGGCAATTAAATATACCACGTGTTGAACGAAACCTAAAGGTAGCTAAAGAAATTACTTCTCAGTACCTTTAGGCATTATTCATTAAAAAATTGTTATCATGAAAAAAAAGCCACAATTTAATCGAACGAGCTTCTCTTTCAATTCCT
>JAUWKH010000151.1 GCA_030614305.1 Bacteroidota bacterium | reverse complement strand
GTAATTGATTGTAATTGATTGTAATTGATTGTAATTGATTGTAATTAAGTTGTAATTAATAGTAATTAAGTTGTAATTCGATTGTCATGTAATGGTCAATCTAAGACCTATCCAAATCATTATTTAATTTGAATGGATAGAAGATTAAATTTATTTTTTGATCGAATCCGAAGGATTCAAATGTTTATAGAAAAACAAATAAAAATAAAACATTCGACCCCGATGGGGTCGTATAAACAAATGGGATTTTTTAATGCTATACTAATGCTGAATAGAAATGCAAAAACTTTAAAGGTCTATTCAGCACGCATAACTAATTCTAAACAGCTTTACTTCGCAAAACTTGTTAAGAATTAGTATATAAACATGCAATCCCTTCGGGATTAAAAAAACATAAAAACTGCATAATCGAATTCTAAGACCCATCCAAATCATTTTATAATTATTTTTTACAAATTTGCCTTGCCAAACCAACGACCGATGGTGAACTTTATGCCGGTTTTTAAAAACATTATGTGAAACGTAATATAAAAATATTTACTATTTTAGCGTAAATTTTTGAGTTTAAGCACAGACTCACGTTGGCGGTAATTTTAACAAAAATTTTAACATTAAAAAACCATAACAATGAAAAGACTAATTACTATTTATCTAATTCTGATTTTATTAGGAAGCCAAAATCTGTTTTCTCAGGTTTCATTTATTGGGTTTGATCAAATACAATGCGGGTTAATTACAAATCATGACTATACTTATGATAACTCTCTTACATGTACTCATGGTACTGGTTATAGAATATATAAAAATGGAATCCAGGTTTTTGAAAAATGTATTCAATACGGTGGTTGTTCAGTGCTTGACATGATGATTATTAGTGAAACAACAGGATTTATTATTGAATCAAATTCAAATGGTTATACAATTTATAAAACAATGAATTCTGGTGTAAATTGGGAACCGATTGGTGGAGGAGCCCCGACATTTTTAGGATTTTATTTAGTAAATCAAAATACAGGATACCTTGTTACAACATGGGATAATCCGTTGGCCTTATACATAAGCAGAGTATCAGATATTAATACTATATTTATAACTGACTCAAATATTAACAATGATACTATAATAAGTGACACAATTTATGGGGACCCATTTTGTGAAATGGACACCTTAAGCTTTAAAATTAGAAATAATTTTGACACCATTAGTTATTTTATATTGTTAAATGTGGTTCCTTTGGGTATTAAAGACATTTCAATAAAAAGCAAAGCAAGTATTTATCCCAATCCCGTGAATGACTATTTTACTTTTAAAAACATAGAGTTTATACAATCAGACAATTGTATCAAAATTTATAATTATAATGGAAGTTTTGTTAAGGTTTTTGAATCTTCTAAAAAAAAGATCTTTTACGTAGGAGACTTAAATACAGGAATATATTTAGTTGAAATATCGAACAAACAAAATAAAGCGATTATTAAAATGATCAAAAATTAACTACCGCTAATTAATGAAAAATATAATACCGATAATATTGATTGTAATCCTTTGTTCTTGTTTAAATCAAGATAAAAAACCATCTGGTTTTAATCAGGAAAATATGACAGAAGAAGAATTGTATATGTATTATGGATTAGAAGCACCACCAGATGTTTACAGTTTTATTTATGAACAAATTAAAAATAGCAATAAATTTAACATGATATGTAAAGAGAAAATAGTTTTTCAATTTATTCGAATTGATATCTCAACTGATAACAAGAAAGTAACAGAAGTGCGAACAGAATTTTCGAACTACTCTAACAAGTTAGATAGTATAATTCAGAATGCTTTAAAAGGGAAAGAATTCAATTTTAGTTTTATAGAGGGAAAAATTGGGCATTATGACTTTAGACTGGATATTAAAAAGCTATGTGAAGGAAAAGACTTTTCTACGACACCTCCGAAAGATAGCACACTCAAGACACAACCCATTTTAAACAAAACACTTAAAAATAATATGGAATTACTAAATGATTAGATTTTCATTTTTCCTTACAACCATTGATTTTTAATAGGCCGATCTTTCAATACAACCTGACATTTTAGAATTCTCTTAGAATCTCTTGCTGCGATAAAAAGCGAGGGCCTTGTGTTAAGCAATCCTTAAGAGAGCTTAATGGTTAATTTTAGAAACATGCAAAAAATATAATTAAAAAAACCTTTATAAATATTTGTATTTAGGATATCCAAATGTAGAAAACAAGAGAGAAAATCAGATAAAAACTATCTCAACCTGTCGGCAGACCTTATAAGCCTCTCATCTTTTCTAACGCCTCTGTAAGATAGAACTAAAAATATCAATGAAATTATCGGCATAATTGAACCGGTTAAATCAAAATTTCCTTCAACGCCTGCCTGTTTTTCAATAAGATTGTTATAAACAAAATAAATACCGACAATTAAAATAATGTTAAGTAAAATATTTATTTTTATTAGTTTAAGTTGTAATCTTCTTTTCTTGTATAAAAAAATGATTATAAAACTCAAAGCACCAATTATTACAACAAAAAATAATAATGGCAAAGTAAATAAGTTACTGAATAATTGTTCACTGCCGGGAACTAAATTCTTAAGTTCCAGTATATTTAACTGTAATATATGGAAGTCCCCGTAATAACTGATTATTGGAAAGAAAAACATAAGCAGCATTGCAACAAATGCGATAAGTAAAAAAAATGATTGGATTCGCTGTATCATAAGTCAATTTTTTTAAAAACTGTTACAAATATATAAATCATTTATTAATCCGTATATAAAATATTTAGTTTATTTAATCCGGTAATTTTACAATTATTCGATGGATAGATACAGATATTAGCAAAATCATAACGAATATTCAGCAGATTTATTCAAAAAAATATAATTTTATTTAAATTTTATTTAAAAATATTTTGTTATTCATAATAATTTTGTATTTTTGCAAATACTTAAAAATATCCCTTAGATACTTTCTTAAATTTTTCTATAGAAAATTCTTTACTTAATTAATTATTTAATCTCAACATATAGGTATATTTCAAAAAAATATTTACTTAATATCTCTTCTACAAATTTCAAACAAATTAAAATAAACATTAAATGTACGACATTATTGAACTCAATGCAAAGTTAGTTCCTGATTTAAAGGAAATTGCAAAAAAATTAAACATTCCTAAATCTGAAAAACTTGTTAAACAGGATCTCATTTATAAAATACTTGATCATCAGGCATTAAATCCTTCACAGGAAATTTTGGCAAAAGAAAAAAAAGACTTTAAAAAATCATATCATCAAAAACGAAAAAGAACAACACAAAATGTTAAAGAGGTTGATAACAAAATTCCGGAAGAAAAAGTAACAACCACAGAAATAAAAAAACAACCTCCTAAAAAAATGGTTAAGCATAATGATTTACCTGCTCCAACTCATCTACCTACTCCCACTCATTTACCTGAAAAAGCCGATGCTGTTCCATTGAAAATTTCAGATACGAAGATTAATAAAATCAAAGAACCAAACCCTACAAAAGATACTGCTGTTGTTAAAGATAATATAAAAGAAGCTGATACCGAACGTAAAAAGAAATACGATTTAAATAGAAGTTACAGGGATCATTCAACACGAAGCAAACAAGGCGATAGAAGAAAAGATGAATATTCATTTGAATTTGAAGGAATTGTTACAAGCGAAGGTGTGCTTGAAGTAATGCCTGACGGATATGGATTCCTGCGCTCATCGGATTACAATTATCTTAACTCACCTGATGATATTTACGTTTCACAATCCCAGATAAAATTATTCGGTTTAAAAACAGGCGATACACTAAAAGGAAGTATCAGACCTCCAAAAGATACTGAAAAATATTTTCCTTTAATAAAAATTGAATTAATTAACGGCAAAATTCCCGATGAAGTTCGTGACAGAATTCCTTTTGATTTTTTAACTCCGCTTTTCCCTATAGAAAAATTTAAGCTAACAGGTCACCCTGAGGATTCTCTCTCAACAAGAGTGATTGATATGTTTACTCCAATCGGCAAAGGACAGAGAGGACTAATCGTAGCTCAACCAAAAACCGGAAAAACCGTTCTTTTAAAAGAAGTTGCAAATGCTATTGCTTATAATCATCCCGAAGCATATTTAATTGTACTTTTAATTGATGAACGCCCTGAGGAGGTTACGGATATGGAAAGAAGCGTTAAAGCAGAAGTAATATCTTCAACCTTTGATGAACCTGCCGAACGGCATGTTAAAATTGCCAATATAGTTTTGGAAAAAGCTAAACGCTTAACCGAATGCGGACATGATGTAGTTATTCTTTTAGACTCAATCACACGATTGGCAAGAGCTTACAACACGGTTTCTCCTGCGTCAGGTAAAGTTTTATCAGGTGGTGTTGAAGCCAATGCTTTACAAAAGCCAAAACGTTTCTTTGGTGCTGCCCGAAAAATTGAAAACGGTGGCTCACTGACAATTCTTGCTACTGCATTGATTGATACCGGCTCAAAAATGGATGAAGTGATATTTGAAGAATTCAAGGGAACAGGTAATATGGAATTGCAGTTAGACCGTAAACTTTCAAATAAACGTATTTATCCGGCTATTGATATTGTTGCTTCAAGTACACGAAGAGAAGACCTGTTGCTTGACAAAGAATCATTACAAAGAATATGGATACTCAGAAACCACCTCGCTGATATGAACCCACTTGAAGCTATGGAATTCCTGAGAGACAGAATGAAATTTACTAAAAGCAACGAAGAATTTCTGATATCTATGAATGGGTAGATCAAGATAAAAGATAAAAATATAAAGTAAGTAGTTATACATCGAACGGGGTAAAATCCATACGGACAAGTTTGGACTTTTTTCTTCAGTCTCCAGTCTTCAGTCTCCCCCCGAAAGCTTTCGGGGCCAGTCTTCAGTCTTCAGTCTCCAGTCTCCAGTCTCCAGTCAGCAGTCTTCAGTCAACGAACTGTCCATGCCTAAATAAGGTTGACTTTTTTTTATAAAGTGTATACTTTTTCTTTTTTGCTTCTTTTTTCTTTTTGTTTATAACTGG
>JAUWKH010000334.1 GCA_030614305.1 Bacteroidota bacterium | reverse complement strand
TATTTCACGAACCAACAGCAACCGGTCACGCAGATAAGTCAAGTAAGAGTGAATCCCCAGCTCCCAGGTATCCCGAAAGGCTTTGATCATTTCCGGTTCAGCAGACAGGTCTTCATCTTTGCCGTCTGTCACATCCCGTTTGTTCACAAAGGGCTGAAAATTACTGCCGTATTTTATCCCGTAAGGCGGGTCAAAATATACCATCTGCACCTTGCCTGCCATGCCCTCTTTTTCCAGCATGGAATTCATCACCAGCAGACTGTCCCCGGCAATCAGGCGGTTGCTCCAGCCCTCTTTATGCTTGTAAAAATCAATGGCTTCCCGCAGGGGTTTTTGGTCAGTTTCAAAAAACGACATTTGCGCCAGCCCGGTCTTTTCTTTCGTTACTGTGTCAATAATGGTTTTCGGGTCAATACGCTCATGAACATGCAGGCTGACTGTCGGCACTTCAAAACTGGTGTGTTCCGCCTTGCCTGCCCATCGCAATTGCGGGTCAAGGTGGGGGTCATATTCATAGATTTTCTTTTCCCCTGTATCCGGGTCGCTCTTCGGCGTTACCAAACCCACCGGCGGGTTATTCGCCCGCTTTTTGTCCGAGTGCTCGTACTGTTCAATATGTTTTTCTGTTTTCTTTCTTTTTGCCATTTGTTTTCTTTCTTTGTTCGTTCATTTCCAGTTTTTTGACCGCCACTGGTGTCGATTGTAATTGGGCGATGTGTTTTTTGGGTGCTAATGCTTTTCAGCGGCCGCGGCTTTTTGCGGTCCGCTGCAAAAGTCTTGTTATGTGTTTTTTATTACACAATGCTTTCTCTCAGTATATATCCAACAACAGATCCTTTTTCAATTAAGAAATTTAATATTATCAGAATGTTATCTTTTAAGGCTTTTGTTTTCCTAACTTTTTCCCGATTTTTAAAAGTGTACTTTCTGACAAGATTTTCTATATAGTAAATTGTATCAACTTCAAGTTTTTTATTCACTAAATCTCGGTTATTACTTAGCATATTTGAAATCCAAAAAATGCCATCATCAAGATAGTGGCTTCCGATATCATTTAACAATTTTGAAATAGCATATATAGCTGAAGGACAATGACCAATCTTTTGTGAAACTTCTTTGAAAAACCTTTTATTTTTATCTTTTAGCGAATGCCATTCTTTAGCAGTTTCTTTCCATGGAACTTGGGCAAAAAGGTAACTTTTTACAATTTTTTCTACATACCATTGCCTATCTCCATCCTTACAAATTTCAATAACTTTTTCTTTAAATATATTCCAAACTAACCAAAACTTATCATCTGTATTTAACATGTCTTCAGACAAAACGAATTCTTGAAATAAATCAGCAACAGACTCAGATGTATTAAAATTGTCAAGAAATGGTTTTAGGTAATCTTGGATTTCGTCTTTATGTGAGTTCAATATAAAATAGGCGTATGTTTTTAAAAAATCATGTTTAATTTTATAATCAATCTTTTCGTCCCTATCATCTGAAAGTATTTTTTTGGCAAAGGCAGAAATAATCATTTTAACAATTTTCTTATGATCTTCATTGTCTGTTTTTTGGGGAATTAGCTGAAAGGCTGTCTTTAGGGTACGCAAATCTAATTTATCAATGTCTTTTAAATTGCTTAGAGCTAATATATTTCCAATAACATCTTGTATGTTTTCTTCGTTCTCTTCGAGAAATTTTTCCAATAATTGATTATCGCGAGATTCATAAATGCCTTTTTTGTAATTTTCTTCTCGAATTCTTTCTCTTAATTCATCATATTGTGGTTTAAGTAATAGATATCCAAACAATAGGGATTGAGCATCACTAAAATTTTTCTTCCATAATTTATGGATAGCCATAATGGGGAAAATACTAAAACTTTCATTCGAAAGCATACCGCCTACTGGATACTCATTAAACAGGGTTAATAATAAAACAATTTTTATATTTTCTTTTTCTTCTGGGAAAGCTTCTAATAAGGTTGGAAGTAATGAAATTGTTGGCTGTACCCCATCAGATATTTGATATTGATAATTCGGTTTAAGAGGAGAAAGTGCGACCTCTAAAATAATATCCTTACAAAATGTTTTTTCTTCTTTTGAAAGTTCATTAAAGTGATCTCTAATTAAAACAGAACAAACATAAGCGGGGATTGAATGATTGAACATGAAATAACGTTCTTCTTCAGAGTGATCTATCTTAAAAATTTCAGGTGATTCAATATTATTTAATTTTGAAAGAATATCTTTTACTTCTTTGAGAGCAAGTTGGGGATCTTTTTCATATTGCTTATGCTGTTTATATTTATATTTATCATCATTATTAATTTTAAATTCAGCCC
>JAUWKH010000147.1 GCA_030614305.1 Bacteroidota bacterium | reverse complement strand
AGGTTAATAAGGTTTGTGATGTGGTCGTCATGTTTTTTTACTAAGGTTTAAATTTTTATAAAAATAAGGTTTTGGAATTATGCAACAATATTATAATAACATCTTATTATTATACAAAAAACCTTATCTTCAAACCATTAACCTTAGTAAAAAAATATAAACACAGATTAAAACCTTACGACACGAAGTTAGTCGTATGGATTACCTTATTTTTTCCAAGTTTTGTTGATAATGTCTCAATTTTTTAAGCTCATAATTTCTTTATTTAAATAACAATATGATTATAATTTTGTCAAAATGCATTGCAACTCTAAAACTGAAAGAATATTCAGGATTACAAACAAGCGAAATCTGTGATATCCAATTTAATATTATATTTAGGGATTTCTGTTGTTGTCAGACCAAGGCACTACATGTTTTAAATGATTGCCATTATTACCTGATTATCAAATTAATTATTTTCATTTCATTTATTTTATTTTATATATTTTTGTTCAACAATTTTTAAATTTCTAAATTTGTAATTCTATGTTTATAGATATTATCATAATACTTTTTGGAATTCCAATTATTTTAATTCCATTATTAAATAAAAAACTTTTTCCTAAAAAAAATCCCCAAGAAAAACCAATTTGGAAATTTTTGTTTCTGCACCGGATTAGAGGTGTTTCATTTATAATATGTGTGTTAGTTGTAGCTTCACTGCAAATAACTAAAGAGACAGAAACAATTAAAATGGAGGAGGAATTTAATAGACTAAAAGAATTAGACATTGAGTCAAAACGTCCACAATTAATTCTGAGATCACCTGAAATAGTAAGGTTAAATAAAAATGAAGATGAATTTAAACTTGATTTTAAAATAGAAAATCATGGTGAAAGATCCGCTACAAACATATATGGTAAAATATATAGATTATTTGATGTAAACAACAAAGATATAATACTGCATGACTCCTTTACTTTTCCTTTGAGTCGAAGTTTTATTATGCCTACAAAATTAGGATATACATTTACATATAATCTTTCGTATTCAGAATTTAATGATAGAAAGATAATTTTTTATTTTGAATTATACTATAACGACATTTTGACAGATAATCAATATCCATATGACATTGCTGTTTTCCTGCCTAAATATACAGAAGATAATTATCCTCCCAATTTAATGTTTTGCAGAGATTGGTATATGAATAAGATTAAGGATGTAGTTAATAATCGCCCAAGCAAGTAAAAATTGTGTAAAAAATGTGACCACAGATGGAAAAAAGTTCATTTTTGAAGTCCTGAAAAGCAAAAAACCCAGCATAAGAAATAGCCAGAATTGAAATAATTCAAAAAAAATTTAAAAAATTGACATAAATCCATTTTATTTTTTAACTAGCGTTAGAAAGCAAGAAAACTAAAATCATTAAAGATACCACTATAATATTTAAATTTAGTTATCCATCACTTCTATTGACTTAATTAATAAGTCTGGGAAAATGATATCAAAATCTGAAAACTTTTCTGTCTGCTTAAAGCGTATCGCTTTAATTAGATTAGTCCTTAATTTACTTAGGTTTTCTCCTTTTAAATAGTAGGTTGAAATAGGTTTTTTTTACCACTAAGGATACACTAAGGATATCACAAAGGCACACTAAGGACTAAAGAATTCCCCGTTTAATACCATCTTTCATGTGAAAAGAAC
The DNA here is from genome assembly GCA_030614305.1 of Bacteroidota bacterium. GTDB lineage: Bacteria > Bacteroidota > Bacteroidia > Bacteroidales > JADFUO01 > JADFUO01. Next base: position 3,508 of record JAUWKH010000147.1, on the reverse strand, counting down.
AATCTTAAACCATTTTGAAATTTTTCTATATTAATAAGAATCAAATATTTCCTTTGTGATACTTAGTGAAATACTTTGTGCGCCTTTGTGGTTAAATTAAATTTCAATCCTTGATTCGCATTAGCAATGTTTATTTATCACTCTAAAAAGATACATTATGAAAATCTCAACAAAAGATACACCCTGTATTGTTTAAATGGTTGTCTATAATGTCGCCTGAATTTAAATAAAATTTATAATGAACATCCCGATACGCTAAAGCTACGTGGCAGGCTGATTTTAGATTTAAGATTTTCAATAACTTCTAAAATCAGAAATCGTTAATTCTACCTGTCGGTAGACAGGCGTTATTCTTAAATCAAAAAAACACTTACTTTATGGACAAACACTTAAAATAATATTTAAACAAACTATCAAACATAAAAAAGCCTTCCCCATGTATTTTGAGTGAAGGCTTTTTTTTCGGTTGTCCGACCAGGGCTCGAACCTGGACTCTTCTGAACCAAAATCAGATGTGTTGCCAGTTACACCATCGGACACACTATTATATGTTAATTTTTGAGACTGCAAAATTAGAAAATAAATTTTAATTAAAAAATAATAATGTTAATAAAAAAAATGTCAAATCAATAGATTTAGTAATTTTGCTGCGGAAATGTTTGTGAATTTTCATTAAATGTGAATTTTTTGAAATTTGATTTAGAAATAATTTAACGTAGCATAGCTACAAACAAATTAGCTTAAGTGATAGTTAATAAAAAGTCGGCAGTCCATCCATACGGACTTGTTTCACTTCGTACGGACTCCTTTCAGTCGTCGGCAGTCAGCAGTCGGCATTTGACAATCGGCGATTATTAGACTGATGACTGATGACTGAAGACTGATGACTGAAGACTGAAGACTGATGACTGAAGACTAATACTTTGCTAAAAAAAAGTTTTACAGGATAAAAGTATAGTAAATGAGAAAGAAAGTTGATTTTCTGGTAATTGGTTCGGGAATAGCAGGATTAAGCTATGCATTGAAAGTAGCTGATTATGGTAAGGTATGCATAGTTACAAAATCAAATGCTGAAGAAACCGCCACCAAATATGCACAGGGTGGAATTGCAGCAGTAATGTACACACCCGATACTTACGAAAAACATATCAGGGATACTGTAACTGCCGGAGATAACCTTTGTAAAAGAGAAATTGTTGAGATAGCTATCACCGAATCAACTGATAGAGTTAAAGAATTAATTGAATGGGGAACTAATTTTGATAAAAAAAAATCAGGAAGATATGATCTGGCAAAAGAAGGCGGTCATTCGGAATACAGGGTGCTTCATCATAAAGACAGTACAGGACTGGAAATTGAAAATGCATTGATTAACCAGGCAAAAAAACATCCGAATATTGAAATTCTTGAAAATCATTTTACTATTGATATCATTACTCGCCATCATTTGGATATTGAGGTTAATAAAAATTCAGAAAATATAGATTGTTACGGCGCCTATGTATTAAATCCCACAAGTAAAAAAATTGATACCATACTATCAAAACTTACTTTGATTGCCACAGGCGGAGCGGGAAATGTTTACAGTACAACTACCAATCCCAATATAGCTACCGGTGATGGAATTGCAATGGTTTACCGGGCTAAAGGAAAAATTGAAAATATGGAATTTGTGCAGTTTCATCCCACATCGCTTTATAATCCTCTTGAAAAGCCTTCGTTCTTAATTACGGAAGCATTACGTGGTTTCGGGGCTGTACTTAAAACCATAAAAGAAAAAGAATTTATGCAAAAATACGATAAACGCGGTTCGCTGGCTCCGCGTGATATCGTTGCACGTGCCATTGATAATGAATTGAAATTAAGTGGTGAAGACCATGTTTGTCTTGATTGCCGGCACCTGGATAATAACGCACTTATCAATGAATTTCCGGGAATTTATGCTAAATGTTTAAGTATAGGTATTGACATTACAAAAGAGAAAATACCTGTTGTTCCGGCTGCTCATTATTTATGCGGAGGAATAAAAGTTGATGAATATGGTTGCAGCTCTGTTAAAAATCTTTATGCTACGGGCGAATGCGCTTCAACAGGCTTACATGGTGCAAACCGGCTGGCATCTAACTCATTGCTCGAATCGGCAGTGTTTTCGCACAGAGCAAGTTTAGATTCAATAAGCAAAATAAAATCTATCGAATTTTGTAATGAAATTCCTGACTGGGACGCTTCAGGTACTGTTTTAAATGAAGAATTGATTTTAGTTACTCAATCTTTAAAAGAATTACAATTGATAATGAGTAATTATGTTGGTATAGTACGGTCGGATCTGCGATTAAAACGGGCTTTAGACAGACTTGAAATCATTTATCGTGAAAACGAAAAACTTTACGAAAAATCTATTCTTACAGTAAAAATTTGCGAACTGAGAAATTTAATTAATGTTGCCTACCTTATCATTAAAATGGCAATGCAACGAAAAGAAAGCAGGGGCTTGCACTATTCATTGGATTACCCGAAAACAATATATAATAACTCCTAACCCGGATAAACTGGAAAAGACAAATTTCAAAAAATAAATTCCAAATAAATCCCAATTTTTTAATAATTCAAATTCCAAACATGAGGCTATGTGCAAGCAGGTTTGCCTTTGCCGAAACGGTTACGTGCAGGTAATCAATTTGGAATTTTGTACATTGAATTTTGACTTTTATTTATTCAATCCCTAAATTTTTCTTAACTAAAGGAAGAATATTATCTCCCTTTTCAAAATATAAAAGCACACCTACACCGGCATCGAAAATGTAAGTATAACCATTTTCTTCAGCCACTTCCTTAATGGCTTTTTTAGCTTTTTCAAGTAAAGGATTAAATAATTCAGCCTGTTTGTTTGAAAAATCCTGATCGGCAGTTTGCTGGAAAGCCTGGATACGTGCTTCCAAATCAGTAATTTCTTTTTCCTTTGTTTGTTTAATAATAGCAGACATGGTTGCAACATTTACCTGATATTCCTGAACTTTATTCTGATACTCAAGCAACATTGCTTGAATTGTATTTTCTAATGTAGTTTTGTATTCTCTAAGTTGAATTTCAATCGTATCTCTTCCGGGCATTAAATCAAACAATTCATTTGAATTGATATATCCTAATTTAGCATTAGTTTGAGCATTTAATGTTGAATAACCTGCCACAAATACCAGAACAATAAAGATTTTTAATAATTTTTTCATATTTTTATTTTAAAAGGTATAAATTATTTTGAAAGCACAAATTTATAAAATAATTTAAAACGAACTAAAAAAATTATATAAAAGTTCTTAAAAATATTTTTAAATTTATTACTTTTTAGGTTCTTTATTTTTACCCGATTCATTAACCGGGCTCTTGGTATAAGTTGGTTTTTTCCTGTCTTCCCTTCTAACTGTTTGCATAATGCTTCCAACCTCATCAAGCACTTCATCGCTGATATCAAATTTAGGATTTGCAAATAAACTAGTTAAGCTCCCGCCTT
>JAUWKH010000119.1 GCA_030614305.1 Bacteroidota bacterium | reverse complement strand
ATACTTACTTTTGTTTTAGGTTCTTTATCAGATAAAACAAATTTTTCAAGTCTAAACCATCCATAAGTAAAAGCAAGTATAACAAAGACATAAGTAAAACACAAGCAAATTAAAAATATGGATATTATTAATGGACAAGTTTCCATATTAAGAATTTTTTCTGAAAAATTTAAGTTTAAAAACAAAGAATGTGCCGGCAATAGCCGGAATTATAATATTTATCAACCATAAAGCAGATGATGCTGAAAAAACACCAATATCAATTTGCCCGGTATGAATACTGTATTTTTCAAAAAACAATCCAATAAGATAAATTGAAATACTCCCTCTGATGCCAATTTCAGCTAAAGCTATGGTAGGTATTACCGTTATTACAAAAAACATTACCGAAACAGTAATAACAGCATAAAATAACGGGATCGGCACCGAAAACAATCTCAATAATAAATAAAACTGAAAAGTAAAAATGCAATATCTGAAAATACTTATTAATAAAACTTTTAGCAATTCAAGTTTTGAAAATATTGAAAAAACTTTAATATGCTCCCTGAACTTCTCCCACTTTTTCTTTGTAAAAATTTTTAAAAAGGTTGAAAGAATAGAAATATTAAAATAAAATAAAAAAATCAGGAAGATAGCTATTACAACAATAACAATTAATCCGTAATAAAAATACCCGTAAAAATATCCTGAAGTATCATAAAACTCAGGAATAAAGATCAATAAACTTATTAATCCGATAATCATAGTTGTCATAAACTGACTTATACTGCCAATAATTGTTATAAGAACACCTTCCCAGTGATTTGCTTTTTTAAGTATAAATACTCTTCCGAAATAATCACCAACCCTGTTAGGTGTAAATGAACTCACTGAAATTCCAGTTAAAACCGCCTGAAAAGATTTGGCTAATGAAATTTTTTCAATTTTCTTTATAAGGAATTGCCACTTCAGCGATTCAACACCCCAGTTTAAAATCATTAATAAAAAAACAAAAATTATCTGAACAATAAAACCCTGGGTATAAAACTGTTCTTTAAACAGTTCCCAAACTTTTCCGAGATTTTTTTCATAAAAAATTTCATGATAAACAAACAAATATGTAGCAATTATTATTGCAAATCGAATCAGATAGTTATAAGTTTTACGTATTTTTGTTTTTTTCATAATTATTTACAATAATAATTTCCTTTTTTGAAAACCGAGCGTATCATATTAGGCATTGACCCTGGAACCAATATTATGGGTTACGGATTAATTAGCTGTAAAGGTAAAAATATTGAATTAATATCCATGGGTATTTTAAAACTTGGTAAATATAGCAATCATCCTTTAAAACTAAAAAAAATATTTGAAAGAACATTAAATCTTATTAAAGAATACAAGCCTGATGAGCTTGCAATTGAAGCTCCATTTTTTGGTAAAAACATTCAATCAATGTTAAAATTGGGAAGGGCGCAGGGAGTAGCTATGGCAGCAGCACTTTATAAAGATATTCCGATTTTTGAATATTCGCCGAAAAAGATAAAACAATCCATTACCGGAAAAGGAAATGCTTCAAAAGAGCAGGTAGCAGCAATGCTTGCTAATCTGATTTCAATAAATACCTCCCCTGAATATCTTGATGCTACCGATGCCTTAGCTGCAGCTGTTTGCCATTATTTTCAAAAAAATATTAATTCCGAAGGAAATAAATATTCGGGATGGAAAAGTTTTATAAATCAAAATCCGGATAGGGTTAAATAATAATACAATACCGAGAAGCAATCTAAAATTAATATATTGGCCCCTCCCCATAAAAAATCACTAAAACCAGATGGAGGTACATTTTTTCCTACCAAAGTATATTCTTTAATACCAATATTTTCTTTTACCTTAGCCTCAGCCTTTTATGTAACTTTCTTCATCCTCTCAATCAGTTCATTACCAAGATCGGTCTTTTCAATAATATGTTCCTTTATTGCAGAAACAGTACTATTACTTTCAAATTTTCCCCTGACCTGCTCAAAATCAAGCTGCTTATCAGTTTCTTCCCCGTCAATTCCAAACCCTGTTTTAGTGTTAAGAGAAAATTCTTTTTTTGCATCTTCATAAAGCATATTATCTAAATCCACAACACTTTTTTTCCATTTTTCCACCTGCTCAATAATATCCCATGAGGTTATTTCATTTACTTTTTTCCCGATACGTTTTTGTAAAATATCAATTGCCCATGTCCACTCATAAGTATCATAATTATCATGTATTGACTTGAAGAAACTATCTGCTTGTTCCAGAGTAGTTATTTTTTCATTTTCAATATTCGTAAGTAATTTTTTAACAATTTCTTCAGGTGCTATTAATCCTGCTAAATCAACCCATTTTCCTTTTCCGATAGGAGTATCAGGTTTTAGTCTTTCTTGAATTTCTTTATTATTTTTAAAATTTATTTTTTCAAGCCGTTTAATCAATGAATTTCCTAAAAATTTATTAATACCTATCTCATATAATCTAATGCCTTTATTAAGAGCTGAATTATAGATTTTACACCTTTGATAGAAATAATAATCTGAAGGTTTCCCTGAAGAAATTTTTAATCTGTTTAGGTTTTTATTGCCTTTTATCATTTTTTGGATAGTGTAAGGACTTAACAGGTTGAAAATTATATAATCAAGCTTATCAGGGGTTTTTCGTTTGTCACGTTTCGGCCATTTCCGGGCATCTCTTATTGTTCCGACGTTTTGTAAATTCATTCCTGGAATCAAAACACTATCATTATCTTTCTCAATTATGTATGAAAATGGAAGGTCGGATGTATCTGGATTTTTATAATGTCTGCCCATTATAAGAGAAAATGCTCCGACTTTCGCAGGCCATAGTAAATACGAGTCACTTGTTGTTTTTGACCCTCTTTCAACTATTCCCTGATGAATAGGACCTAATTTATACATGTGATTACTTTGATTCGAACCGCTTCCTGCATTAAAAAATGAAAACAAACCTGCAATCAGCAATGTGGATTTATGATGTGAAACGGTATATGGTCCGGCAAAAATAGCACAGGCTTCACCTTGAAAACACTGACAATTAGCAAAAAATAAAGAATTTTCGGCTGAATAATGTTTGCTCAATTCACATCCCTGACCAATAAAACAAAAAGAAATTAATGTTGAGTCAGAAATTTTTGAACCTGAACAAACAATAAAATCTTGAGCAACTACCCCGGGACCAAAATATACGGGAGCTTCTACACAACTATTAATAGAACCATTTGACAGTCTATAAACACCTTCAATCGTGCTGTTTACCCCGATATTAACATTTATAATTGTTTTGCAATTAATTAGTTTTGCACCCTGTGCAATTAATCCCATTGAAGATGTAACGGATTTGGTATATTCGGCTATCACTTTTTCGAAGGCATTAATAACTTTTGGCTTATGCCTGTATAAAGCCAAAATATATGCCGTATGTGCTGAAAGAAAATCATATATAGGGATTTCCCTGCCTCCACCTTCATTGATTGCCTGAACTCTTACTCCATTGCCAAATGAACTTTCGCCCTCAACTGCAATCATGTCAACATTTTCAATAAATACATCATTTTCAATAATATAATTTGCCAGATAATTATTAATATGTTCAATATAAACATTATTACCTATGATACAATTATGTATGGTTGCATTACTTATTCCTGCCGGTTTTTTAACTCCGCCGAAAAAAGTAAATTCTTTATCAAATACACCTAATTTAATATTACCTGAAAATTTTGTTGTTTTTACTTTTCCGGTATCAAATTGTTCTGCAACCTGAATATTTGTCCAATCATCGCAACTACAACCCTGTGATATTAATTGATCAATTTCCTTTTTTGTTAATAAACGGTATTTTCGCGTCATCTTCTAAATATTTTTATATTGAATTAGAACGGACAAAGTAAAACAATAATTCTTAATAAAAAAATATTTTTACACTAACAAATTCATAACATAAAATTTTTAAAACACCAACCCTAAACAAATTTTATTATTTTCGCATCTTCTTATCAGAAACAGAAGGTAACTTATTAAATAATTAAATTATATGGAAAGTATCAGATTTAAGGCCCTGGAAACCGCTTGGCACCGTAAACCGGTTAATGTTGTTTTACCAAATGGGAAAGCTTCCAATTATTATGGTGAAATGACTTTTAATAAAAAATTTATGCGCGATTTTTTACCAGAAAAGGCATACAAAAAAGTAATGGCGTCGATTGAAAAAGGCGGAAATATTGACCGTAAAATAGCTGATCAGGTTGCAGCTTCGTTAAAGTCGTGGGCAATAAGCAAAGGAGCAACCCATTACTCTCATTGGTTTCATCCCCTTACCGGATCAACTGCTGAAAAGCACGATGCATTTATCAATCCGGTTGAAGGTAATGATGCTATTGAAGAGTTTGGCGGCAACGAATTGATCCAACAGGAACCCGATGCCTCAAGTTTTCCGAGCGGCGGTATCAGGAATACTTTCGAGGCAAGAGGTTACACTGCCTGGGATCCGACTTCACCGGCTTTTATTCTTGATAATACTCTTTGTATCCCAACAATTTTTGTTTCCTATACCGGTGAAGCCCTTGATTATAAAACTCCTTTGATCAAAGCTTTAAATTTGATTGATAGTGCTGCCGTTGATGTATGCAAATATTTTAATAAAAATATAAATAAAGTAAATGCCACATTAGGTTGGGAGCAGGAATATTTTCTTATTGATACGGCATTATATTTTGCAAGACCGGACCTTGTTTTAACCGGACGTACTGTATTTGGACACGCTTCGGCAAAAGACCAGCAGCTTTCCGATCATTATTTTGGTGTTATTCCGAAAAGAGTTTTAAATTTTATGAAGGAATTTGAAATTGAAGCCCACAGACTTGGAATACCTGTAAAAACGAGACATAATGAGGTAGCTCCAAACCAATTCGAGTGTGCTCCTGTTTTTGAGGAAGTTAACCTTGCCGTTGATCACAACCAATTATTAATGCATATTTTAAATATTGTTGCTAAACGACATGACCTGACTGTTTTACTGCACGAAAAACCTTATGCAAAGATTAATGGATCAGGAAAACATAACAATTGGTCATTAATGACTGATACAGGAATTAACCTTCTATCACCCGGTAAAACAGGAAGTTCTAATCTTATGTTTATTACTTTCCTGATTAATATTTTAAAAGCTCTTGATACTCATGCCAATCTCCTGGGCGCAAGTATTGCAACGGCAGGAAACGACCAAAGGCTTGGTGGACATGAGGCTCCTCCCGCGATAATCTCTGCCTTTATCGGTTCTCATTTAACCAATATTCTTGATAACATTGAGAAAAAAATTAAAAACGGTAAAATACCGCCCGATACACAAGAAGAACTTCACCTGAATATTGCTAAAATCCCGGAAATACTTTTAGATAATACCGACAGAAACAGAACATCTCCGTTTGCATTTACTGGAAATAAATTTGAGTTTAGAGCAGTCGGATCATCCGATACTTGTTCGAAATCAATGACAGTGTTAAATTTAATTGTAGCCGACCAATTGAAAAAGTTTAAAATAGAAGTAGATAACTTTCTTGCAAAAAATATTAGAAAAGATGAAGCTATTTTCAGAGTATTAAAAAAATATATTACCGAATCAAAAAATATTCGTTTTGAAGGAAATAATTATAGCGAAGAATGGATTAAAGAAGCTGAAGCGCGTGGATTGTTAAATGTCAGTTCAACTCCGCTTGCATTAAAAATCTTTATTACTCCAGAAACTATTAATCTTTATGAAAAATACAATATTTTATCAAAAAAAGAACT
>JAUWKH010000350.1 GCA_030614305.1 Bacteroidota bacterium | reverse complement strand
TCCACCAAAACCAGCGAAGCAAATATATTGCGCCCGATCCTGCTCCTGAAAGTAATAAAATATTAAAAGCCTGAGTAGCATTATTTAAGAAAAACAAAGCCACCACTGCAGCTAAAATCATTAAAATGAGTGTAGAAATTCTTCCCATTAATACAAGCTCTTTTTCTGAAGCATTTGGCCGTGCAAACCGCTTATAAAAATCGTTTACAATATAAGATGATCCCCAGTTTAAATGAGTTCCAATAGTTGACATATACGCAGCTATAAGAGATGCTACAACTAATCCCAGCCAGCCTGGTTTTAATTTTGACAGCATTACCGGGTATGCAATATCATCTTTTAAATAAGTTGGATCAATATTGGGAAATTGTGCTTTTATTGAAGCTAAATCAGGATAAATAATCATTGAAGCTAAAGCAACAATTATCCATGGCCATGGACGAAGTGCATAATGTGCAAAATTAAAAAGTAAAGTAGCTCCAATAGCGTTTTTTTCGTCTTTTGCAGCTAACATCCGTTGAGCAATATAACCACCTCCGCCCGGTTCAGCTCCAGGATACCAAACACTCCACCATTGTACGGCAATTGGAATAATTAATAATGGAACATAAGTAGATAGATCTGAAAAATCAGGAATGAATTTTACCGTATCGCCCAATTGGCTCAACATTCCCTGCATACCTCCAATGGCCAGAATTTCGGGTTGTTGCATAGCTACAACAGCAGCGTAAACCGCACCAGCCATAGCGATTGAATACTGAAAGAAATCGGCCCAAATAACGCCTTTTAAACCACTTAATCCTGTATAAAGGACAACAGCTACCGAGCTTATTAAAACAGTAATCAGTGGTTTTAAACCAAACATAACAGCACCAATTTTAATAGCTGCCAGAGTAACTGTACCCATTATTAATACGTTAAAGAATATGCCCAGGTATAAGGATCTGAACCCTCGCAAAAATGCAGCAGGTTTTCCTCCATAACGTTTTTCATAGAATTCAAGGTCAGTTAAAACATTGGAACGTCGCCAAAGTTTAGCATAGATAAAAACAGTAACCATTCCGGTAATTAAGAAAGCCCACCATGCCCAGTTTTTAGCAACTCCGTTTTCACGAACCATTCCTGTTACCAGGTTTGGAGTATCGGCAGAAAAAGTACAAGCCACCATTGAAACACCTAATAACCACCATGGCATTCCTCTTCCGCCTAAAAAATATTCAGATGTGTTTTTCCCTGCTGTTTTAGAAGCTATCCAGCCAATAGAGAGAACTATTACAAAAAAGATGGAAATTATTATCCAATCGATATTTTTTAAAATCATTTCTTAGTATTTTTTAAATATTCAATTCTTAACATAAGCATTAACAATATTCCTGTTGATGCTATTGCCCGCACAGAATAGACCGTAGCCAGTATTCCTTTGCTTGACAGTAATGCAAATACCGGAGCAATCATGAGTAAAATCCAAACCGAGAAAGGTTCTGTATTTTCTTTTGATATCCATAATCTTCTGATAACCGGAAAATATGCTATAACCAATACACTTTGTATCATTATGTGCGACAAAAAATGTGTTTTTGTAATAATCCAGAAAACTGTAATAAGCAAAACTGAAATTAAGCAGGCTTTATCAAACTTGTTAAATTTTGTACTTTTATCACCGTAAATGAAAATAAAAACGGTTATAGTTGACACCAGTATTAAATCTGTTGTGTTCAAAATATTATCCCATAAGCTAAAATCGCCTTCTGCCATATATGTTGTAAGACTCATAGCAACTGCTAATGAAAAAAACGCCCACATGGCTAATGCCGGTTTAATTTTTTGTTTATAGGTTAATAAACAATACCTTACTCCTATTATAATATTGATTATGGAAACTGATATTATAGAAAATTCTTTCATCCCGGATTATTAAAAATAATTTCAAATATAATTTTTAGTTTCGACATAACTATAGCATTGAGTTTGTTTATTTTTTTATCTAAAAACACTAGTGTCCGGTTAAAGGTACAAAAAAATGGAAGAAGCCTTATAAAATAAACAAAAGCGTTCTTTGAAATATTTTTCGATTTGAAATCAAATTTTACAAAATTGATATCAGTTTTGCCATATG
>JAUWKH010000007.1 GCA_030614305.1 Bacteroidota bacterium | reverse complement strand
TGCATAAACGCCGGTTTGATATTTGATGTTATGAAGTCTTGCGATTTTAATGGCTTTACTTATTATTTTTTTATCATAAGCTCCATTCATATCTGTAAATCTGGGACCGAGTTTCTTGTCGTTTTTTCCTATTAATGGATTAGGTATTAAATTTATATGATCGGTAATGAACATTATATCACCAACACTGAATTCCGGATTAATTCCACCGCCTGCATTTGAAACAATCAGCAATTTAATACCCAGGTATTTTAGAATCCTGACAGGAAAGATTATTTCATTCATTGAATAGCCTTCATAATAATGAAACCTTCCTTGCATTGCAACAACATTTTTTCCGCCAAGAGTACCAAAAATTAGTTGTCCTTTATGACCTTCTACAGTTGAAACAGGAAAATTTGGAATGGATTTGTATGGAATGCTGAACTTTATGTCAATTTCTTTAGTTAAGCCCCCTAAACCTGATCCTAAAATAATTCCGATTTGAGGCTTTAATGTGGTTTTATTTTTTATGAACTCTACTGACTCTTTGATTTTTTGCAACATAATCTAATATTTGTTTGTCAAACTTTGCAGCATCATCTTTGTGAAACTTTATTGTAATAGGAATGTAATATACAGGAAAGTCTTTTATATATTTTATTAATTCGGTTTTAATTAAACGCATTGCATCTTTTTCAGTTGTGATGATTATTTTGTTTTTTGAAAAAACATCATTGTAAGCTTCAATAATTTTATTTAAATCTTTTATTGTATACTTGTGATGATCAGGGAAGTCAAGAACAATTAATTCCTGACAATATTTTTTCAGATGTTCCTGAAATGGATATGAATTTGCTATCCCTGAAAATAATAATATTGTGTTAAAGTTTTTTTTATTGATTTTATTTTCAATGCCCGGAACAGGCATTTTTTCTCCATAAGTAACGTATGAAAAATATAATCTTTGATAAGCTTTAGGTTTTATCAGCTTTGTCAGTCTTCTTCTTGTAATTGGTGAAAAAACAGTATCGGTTTTAGTGACAATTATAATATCGGCTCTTCTGGCGCCGCCTCTGCATTCGCGGAGTGTGCCGCAAGGCATAATATAATCATTTACATATAGTTTACGAAAATCTGTTAGTAAAATTGACATGCCGGGTTTTACATAACGATGTTGAAAAGCATCATCAAGAAGAATTACATTAAGCTTTTGTATAGTATTTATTAAAATTTTTATTCCTCTTCTGCGATAATTATCAACGGCAACTTCAATATTTTCGAATTTTTGTTTATATTGCAATGATTCATCCCCAATTTCCTTATAATCTGAGTCTTCCATAGCAAGTATAAAACCCTTTGATGACCTGCCATAACCTCTGCTCAAGGCAGCTATATTATATTTATCTTTAAGAAGTCGAATTAAATATTCAATGTGGGGCGTTTTTCCGGTGCCTCCGTATGAGAGATTGCCAATAGAAATAATAGGTATATGGAATTGTTGAGATGGTAGAATTTTCCAATCAAACATTTTGTTTCTTAGAGAAATAACAATTCCGTATAACAGTGAAAAGGGGAATAATATTATTCTGATAAAATTCACCCGATAAAATTAATACGTTTATTTGTAATTTACAAATATTTCAATAAATAATGATTAATTTAGTTTAATTTTGAATTACAGAAATTTTAAATTATTAACTATGAAAATATGTGATATTACAAACTGTATTGAGGAATTTGCTCCCTTAATGTTGCAGGAATCTTATGATAATTCGGGTTTAATTATTGGTGAAAAAAACACTGAAATTTCCAAAGCCCTTATCTGTCTTGATGTAACCGAAGAAATTATTGATGAGGCAATTGCTGAAAACTTTCAATTGGTTATTTCGCATCATCCGGTGATTTTTAAAGGTTTAAAAAAAATTAACGGAAAAAATGCAGTTGAAAGAATAATTGTTAAAGCAATTAAAAATGATATTGCAATTTATGCGGTTCACACAAATGCCGACAATATAATTGATGGAGTGAATGCTGTAATTAGTAAAAAACTGGACTTAAAAAATACCAGTGTGCTTTTACCGAGAAAATATTTGCTCAAAAAAATTGTAACTTTTTGCCCTGTTGAAAATGCTGACAAGGTTAGAAATGCATTATTTGAAGCTGGTGCCGGATTTATTGGTAATTATGATAGTTGCAGTTTTAATGCAAAAGGTACAGGCTCATTCAAAGCTAATGAAATGGCTAATCCTCATGTTGGAGAAATTAATGAATTGCATTATGAAGATGAAATAAGAATTGAGACTATTTATCCTGTTTATAAGGAACAGGAAATCTTGAAAAATTTATTTAATGCCCACCCTTATGAAGAAGTTGCTTATGATATTTATACTTTAGATAATGAGTTTAACAGGGTAGGAGCTGGAATAATAGGAGAGTTACAAAAGCCGACAGATGAATTGGAATTATTAAAAAAAATAAAAAAAATTGTAAAAACCGATTGTATAAAACATTCAGATTTACTAAGTAAAAAAATCAAAAAAGTTGCTTTGTGTGGTGGTTCCGGAAGCTTTCTAATCAGTAATGCAATAAACGCAGGCGCTGATATTTTTATAACTGCTGATGTGAAATACCATGAATTTTTTGAAGCTGATAACAAAATATTAATTGCTGATATCGGTCATTTTGAAAGCGAACAATTTATAAAAGAATTAATATATGCAGTTATTATTAAAAAATTTCCTAATTTTGCACTCCGAATTTCGGAGAAAAATACAAATTCAATAAATTATTTATTATAATTATGGCAAAAGCAACACCAAAAATTACATCCAAAGCAAAAGGTAAAAAATCGGAAAAAACTAAATCCGAAAAAAAAATCGATACTAAAGAAATTAAATCCCAAAAAGTTGATGTTCCTGAAGCAGAACAGGTAATTGAAATAACAACAGAAAAGAAATTAATTGCTTTATATACATTACAACAAATAGATTCGCAAACTGATAAAATCAGAATAATCAGGGGCGAACTACCTCTTGAAGTACAGGATCTTGAAGATGAAATTGCCGGTCTTGAAACAAGAGTTGATAATTATATTAAGGAATTAGAATTATTAAAACAGTCAATTGCTGAGAAAGAAAATTCAATAATTGATAGTAAAGCATTGATAAAAAAATATGAAGATCAGCAAATGAATGTTCGGAATAACCGCGAATACGATTCATTAAGTAAAGAAATTGAATTTCAATCTTTAGAAATGCAATTATCGGAAAAAAGAATAAAAGAATTTAATTTCAAATGTAATGCTATTAAAGAAGATATTGAGAATTCCCAACAGATTTTAAAGGAAAAAGAAGACGATCTGGAAATCAAAAAAAGTGAACTGAAAGATATTATTGCCGAAACTGAAAAAGAAGAAAATGAACTCATTAAAAAATCTGAAGAGAATCAGAAATTTATTGAGGATCGTTTGCTTACTGCATACCAAAGGATTAGAAAAAATGCGAGAAACGGATTGGCAGTTGTGCAAATTGAAAGAGATGCCTGCGGAGGATGCTTTAACAAAATACCGCCTCAACATCAATTAGACATCAGAATGAATAAAAAAATTATCGTTTGTGAATACTGCGGAAGAATTTTAGTTGACCAGGATATTGTTGATATTGTTAATAATTAAATTTCTGCGGGTTTAAGTAATTTAAAGATAAAAAAAGAGGAGTTCAAAAACGAACTCCTCTTTTTTATTTATATTTACAGCAAAATTCGGTAAATTTGCTACGATTCGATATAACATAGAATGCTTATGGTATCATGTAAATTTTTTATAATCTTTATTCTATTACTGCTTTCTGAGTTAATTTTTGCACAATATGATTTTAATGAAAATTGCAAAAAGGCTTATTCGGATATAATCAGTTTAAAGTTTGAAGAAGGTAAAAAAATGATTGAAATTGAAAAATTTCAAAATCCCGAAAACAATATTCCTTATTTACTTGAAAATTATATTGATTTTTTAACAATAATTATTGGGGAAGAAGAAGTCACTTTTGAAAAATTAAAATCAAATAAATCTTTAAGAATAAATATCTTATCCGAAGGAGATAAATCATCTCCATATTATCGTTATTGTTTGGCTAATGTTTATCTTCAATGGGCTTTTGCAAGAATTAAATTCAGGGAATATTTTACTGCCGTGTTTGAAATTAATAAAGCATATCACTTGCTGGAACAGAATCAAAAATTGTTTCCCGAATTTTTACCTAATTATATTGGATTAGGCTTGTTACATGCACTAATTGGAACTATTCCTGATAATTATAAATGGTTAACAGAATTGGCAGGCATGGATGGTTCAGTCAATCAAGGAGTTAATGAATTAACGCTTGTGCTTGATTCAGCAACTGAAAATAGTAATTATGAGTATTTGAAACCCGAAAGTTTATTCTTTTTGTCATTTATTGAACTTAATTTGAAGAGTAATAATAAGGAAGCATTAAAATTAATGGATAGGTTTAAAAATTATGATAATGATAATTTGTTGGTTTGTTTTTCAAAAGCAAGTATTTTAAAACGAACTGGTAATAATGATAAAGCAATTGAAGTGCTTTTATCACGCCCTGAAACTAATGAATATTTTCCGTTTTTTTACCTTGATTACCTTACTGGACTTGCCAAGCTTAACAGGCTTGATAATGATGCATGTAATTATTTTTTTAATTATATTCAAAACTTCAAAGGCAGTAATTATATTAAATCAGCTTATCAGAAAATTGCATGGTTTTACCTTATCAAAAGTGATGAGAAAAAATATAAAGAATATATTTCAAGAGTTTTAAAAATTGATGATAAGTCAATGGTTGATGCTGATAAACAGGCAGTGATTGAAGCTGAATCAGATGAAATTCCGAATGTTTATCTTCTTAAGGCACGTTTACTTTTTGATGGCGGGTACTATCAGAAAGCAATTGATGTTTTGAAGGGGGAAATTTCTAAGAATGATTTAAAATCCGAAAAAGATTCATTGGAATATAATTATCGGTTTGGGCGTATTTATCATGAATGGGGAAAAGTTGAAGAAGCCATTTCGTATTATGATATTACTTTAATTTCAGGGGCCGGGTTTCCTTATTATTTTGCTGCTAATTCTGCCCTTCAGTTAGGTTTGATTTACGAAAATAAATTGGAGTTTGATAAGGCAAAATACTATTATAAAAAATGTTTATCCCTGAAATTTAAAGAATACAAAACCAGTATCAGTCAGAAAGCAAAAGCAGGATTGAACAGGATTGAGAATCAGTATTAAATATGTATACTGCTTCTTATTAAAAAAGCGATCCGAACCTTCGGTATTCTATTAGAAGCAGTTATGCCGATAGGAACAACAACTTAAAATTGGTGTTTCGATACTATCGGAATCGTTCAGTATCAGTATAGCTCCTATAATGATTTTTAAAATTTATTTGATGATTTATCTAAATCATATATAAAAATATTTGTGTCTATCAAAATCTTATTCATAAGAAAAATCCCTGATATTTAGATAATTTAAAATCTTAATCCGAAAGTTAGTAAAAAATTGTTATTTGTAAAATCGTTTTTAACCGGATTAACCACAATATCAGAAGTTCCATAAAGATAATAATCTTCAGATGATTTAGTAAGAACCCATGCAAAATCTATAAAGTAATATTTTTCTCTGAAACCTAATCCAAGCGAATATGAATTTTGTGTACCATCGTTTATTCCGCTTTTAAATGGACTGCCATAAAATGCATAACCGCCTCTAAACCTAAGCCTGTCGCATCTCCATTCTGTTCCAACACGGATATTTCCTGTTGAAGTATATTTTCTATTGATATCGTCGTTTTCATTAAAAAAACTATAAGACTTTGAGCGAAGTCTTGCATCTGAATAGTTAACATATTCATAATCTGCACTTATAAGCCCGTATTGACCGATAATAAATGCTATACTTCCTATCGCACGCATTGGTGTAGTGAGGTCATAATCAAAAGTTCCGTACGGAGAACTTCTTACTTCGGTGAATCCATCGTCAAACTCCGATTTTATAGAAGTATTCCATTCATCGGTCAAATTTTTGTAATATGTAGGTGTATGAATAGCTGCTCCTATACGTACCCAGTCTGCTGCTCTAACTATCACACCGAATTTGAAATTAAAGCCTGTTCCACGTGTTTCCAGATCATCCCATAAAGTGAATTCCCTAAACTTATCATTAGGTAAAGTTGCGTTTGTTAATGCTGTTTCTCTATATGTAGAACGTTGAAAATAACGAATTGTAGGAAAACCGAAAGTAGCACCTATATATAATATGTCGTTGTAATTAGCTCCGAATGATAAAACCATTTCATTCATTGATCCCCAGTTTTCTATTGATTTTCTTTGAAGAATATCACCCGGAGGCGCTGCACTTTTATATGTTGTAGAACTACCGATAGTGTCAATCAGGTAAGTCCACCATGCCAAATTCAGGTCATAAGCATAATCATTGTATTTATCTTCTTCAATATCCCTGTAATATATTCCGTTAGCGTATTCGGCATATGTGTCAACAAGTGAGTTTTTTGAATTTACTCCTTCAATATATATACGATTGTTAAAATTATTATTTCTGTTTAGTCCAAATCCGAATTGTACGTTTTTCCAGCTACCTGCTTTTTTACTTTGACTAATATCTTGAGTTAATATTATTCCTGCGTTGCCTAAATTAAAATTAATTTTATTGTCTTCGCCTGTTTGTCCGTTATATGTTGAAGAGGTTCTTCCTATATAAATCGAGGGTGTAATTGTATATTCAGATTTTTTGTATAATCCAATACCTGCCGGGTTTGTGCTTAGAGCCGAGAAATCTGCTCCAAGTGCTCCGAAGGCACCGCACATTCCCATGTATCTGGCAGTTCCACCGAATGTTATTTTTGAATACCTGAGTGCATCTACTGAATTCTGAGATAATGCCGGTATTATCATTGCAATTATTAAGATTTTGGTTATAAGTATCCTTTTCATGATATATTCATGGTTTATTAATAAAGTTTATAAATCAATGTTTAATACAGTAAATTATCTCCTCCTTCCACCACTACTTGATCCTGATGAAGAACCCGAAGAACGTGAGCCTGAGCTTGAACTTGAACTTGAACTTGATGACCTTGATGGTGAAGAATAACTTTTGCTACTTGACCTTGAAGGTGATGAATAACTCTTACTGCTTGACCTTGATGGTTAGGAATAACTCTTACTGCTTGACCTTGAAGGTGACGAATAAGTGTTCGTATTTTTCTTTTGCGGAACATTGTAATTCCTTGAGTTATTTGTATTAGGCTTATTGTAAGTTTTTGGGTTGTTTACTTTGGGCCTGCTGTATTCCTGACTGGATTTTGGCTTCCTGTAATTAGGAGAATTATAAGTTTTCGGTTTAGAATATTTTTGCTGAGGTTTTACTTGCCCGCTTTCATTACCGGTATTACGTGTTTTTTTAGCATTAGTGTATGTTGATGGTTTGCTGATTTTTCCATTTTTTGAAACACGAGCCGGAGCTTCTTTTTTTCCGCTATATTGACGTGTAACTTTAGATTGTGCTGTTTTGGAATTTTCAGAAGGTCTTATTTTTCTAACTTCCTGCGATTGACTACCTGCTGTTCTTTCACTTCGCTGGGAAGATGGAGCAACTCTGCTTTTTCTTTCATCCCTAACATTAATATTAGATGCATCACGTGCTTTTCGTTCAGAAGCTAAAGCAGTTTCATATTTGTCTCCCAAGCCTCTTGCATTTCTTCCCACAGTTGTTCTGCTATTTGTACTTCCCCTGGAAGGTCTGTGTCCATAATAATAGTTTGAGTTTCCGTCGTAGCTGTTATAGTAATAATATGGTCCCCAGCCGTAGTATCCATCCCAATATCCGTTCCAGTATCCGTTCCAGTAGCTTCCGTATGGATAGCCGTAGCCATAATAATAGGGCCAATTCCAGTTATATCCGCCCCATCCCCATCCAAGTCCGGCATAAATTGTTGGACCGTAAAAGAATGAAGGTCCCATGTAAACTTCAGGCCAAATCCAATTATAACCTAAGTAAATACTTGTCCCCCAGCTATATGGATTGTAGTTATACCAATACATATTAGTATAATATGGATCATAATAGCTAAAGTTATGATTAGGTCCGTGAAATCTTCTTATACGGGCAGAATAACTATAATCATAATAATCATCATAATTGTAATCATCATAGTAATAATTATTTGTTATATAAGATGTACTGTCAGGAGTAGTGATTATTTCTGTAGATGAATAGTACGGTTCATTTTCATATTCCGAATATTCACTTTCTTCAACATATTCACCTTCGGAATAATCGGCGTCATATTCAAATTCAGCGCTTTCACTAACAGGTTTTGATGTGTAATATGTTTGAGTTTTTACTTCTTTATCTTGGTTAGCCGACACTTTTTTTGTTGTATAATAAACCTCATCATAAGTTGAAGCGGTCTTGTTTGATGAAGTACAGGCAGTAAATAAAAATAAAGAAGCTACAAATAAAGCAATTAAAGTTTTCATGATATTGTCCTCCTTTGAAAATTTTATATTTATTTTATGTGTTTTAGAATACATTATTATTATTATTTTTGCTGTTTATTAAAATTACATTTAAGAAATAAGCAAATACTATACCAAGATTTAATATGGCGAAAAATTTATCAACCCGAGAAGAAAACTATTCACAATGGTATAATGATATTGTGATTAAAGCTGATTTAGCCGAAAATTCAGCGGTTAGAGGATGTATGGTTATTAAACCTTATGGCTTTGCTATTTGGGAAAAAATGCAGGCTGCTTTAGATAAAATGTTTAAGGATACAGGGCATCAGAATGCATATTTCCCGATATTTATTCCAAAATCCTTTTTTAATAAGGAAGCAAGTCATGTTAAAGGTTTTGCAAAAGAATGTGCTGTTGTAACTCATTACAGGTTAAAAACTTCTGAAGACGGGAAAGATATTATTGTTGATGAGGATGCCAAACTTGAAGAAGAATTAATAATAAGGCCAACATCAGAAACTATTATCTGGGATACATATAAAAACTGGATTCAATCATACCGTGATTTACCGATACTGGTTAATCAATGGGCGAATGTGGTTCGTTGGGAAATGCGCACAAGACTGTTTTTAAGAACTACCGAATTTCTATGGCAGGAAGGGCATACAGCTCATGCAACAAAAGAAGAAGCAGTTGAGGAAACCGAAAAGATATTAAATATATATGCTGATTTTGCCGAAAACTGGATGGCTGTTCCGGTGCTTAGAGGCACCAAGTCGCCAAATGAAAGATTTGCCGGAGCTATTGAGACTTATTGCATCGAAGCCTTAATGCAGGACGGAAAGGCTTTGCAGACAGGAACATCACATTTCTTAGGGCAAAATTTTGCAAAAGCTTTTGATGTAAAATTCCTTACTAAAGAAAATAAACTGGAATATGTTTGGGCAACTTCCTGGGGCGTTTCAACACGCCTTGTGGGTGCTTTAATAATGGCTCACTCTGATGATAACGGTTTGGTGCTTCCACCAAAATTAGCTCCGATACAGGTTGTAATTATCCCGATTTATAAGAAAAAAGAACACCTGGACCTTATATCTGAAAAAGCGAATAAAATAAAAAAATTATTAGAGGAAAAAGGAATTAGTGTAAAATATGATGACAGGGATACACACAAACCCGGCTGGAAATTTGCTGAATACGAATTCAAGGGTGTTCCTGTAAGATTGGTAATCGGACCAAGAGATTTGGAAAATGAAACTATTGAAGTTGCCCGCAGGGATACTCTTGAAAAAGAAGTTCTGCAAATTACAGATATTGAAAATAAAATTGAAAATTTATTAAAGCAAATACAATCAAACCTGTTTCAAAAATCATTATCGTTCAGAGAAGATAATACATTTATAGTAGATACATGGGATGAATTTAAAGAAAGAATTGAAAAAGGAGGATTCATTCTGGCTCATTGGGATGGTACAGCCGAAACCGAGCAAAAAATAAAAGATGAAACAAAAGCAACCATTCGTACTATTCCTGTAGAAAATTTGCACGAAGAAGGAAAATGTATATATACTGGCAAGCCTTCAAAACAAAGAGTTGTATTTGCAAGAGCATACTAAAGGATAGTTTGACGTTTGATGTTTAACGTTTTACAGACTATAGAATATTATTCAGCATGATAGTAAAAGAATTTCTTAGAAAAAGCTTAAATACATTACATATTGATTTAACAAAAAATTTAAAATACGACCGTCTTACAAAACGGGTTATCTCTAAAGTTGTAAAACCCGGTTCAATATGTATTGATGTTGGTTGTCATAAAGGTGAAATCCTGGATTTGATTTTGCAATATGCACCTAATGGGGGGCATTTTGTTTTTGAGCCTTTACCTGAATTTTATGATAAGTTAAAATTAAAATACTCAAAATTAAACAATATTTTTCCTTTTGCTTTAAGTGATCATAAGGGCGAAACAACATTTCAATTTGTTAAAAATGCACCTGCTTACAGCGGAATCCTAATAAGGAAATATGACGTTAAAAACCCGGAAATACAGGAAATTAAAGTACAGGTAAAAACCCTTGATAGCATTATACCCGATTCTGTAAAAATTGATTTTATAAAAATTGATGTTGAAGGCGGAGAATTTGCTGTTTTGAAAGGAGCAAAAAAAACCATTTTAAAAAATAAACCGGTTATTATTTTTGAGTGCGGTATCGGAGCAAGTGATTATTATGGAACCAAACCCGAAGACGTTTACGACTATTTGATCAATGAACTTTCAGTAAATATCTCTTTATTAGATGATTGGTTAAAAAATCAACTTCCTTTAACAAAAGATATTTTTTGCGAAAATTTTAAAAAAAACACAGAATATTATTTTATTGCACATCCTTATCCAGAAATTCTTTGATGTTTTTAATGATCTTATTTGGACCGGGAAATGTTTTCCAGTATTTTTCTTTATTCATTTCCGACCAGTGAATATGAGCATACCGGTATTGATATGTTTGTATCTGACAAAAAAGTATCAATGCTAAAATTAAAATTATGTAAAATTTTTGAATAAATCTATCCCTGATATTTTTGATGGCAATTCCAAGTAAAATTCCAAACAATGCATAATATTCAATATAAACCCTTGATGAAAAACTTCCACCATAATACCACTGACACCATGATGAAAGCAAATATGTTAAAATAAAAAGGAAAATAAATAAAAACCAAAACTGGTATTTACTGTATTTAAACAAAAAATACCCTCCTGTAAGCGATACGAATAATAATGGAGTATAAATAAATAATCCTTTGCGATAGCTGAATAAAATATTAATTATTTGAGGTTTCGTAAAATTAAATCCTTCGCCTTTATAAGAATATACCCAAAAATTCCCGGTTTGAATTTTATAAATTATTAATTGAATTGCAATAATGGCAATGAAGATTAAAAAGCTTATAATTGTTATTTTATAGTTTTTAATAGCTGCCTTGATTCCTTTTTTCAGGTTTTCAAAACTCCCTGAGACAAAAGGAATAATAAGAAATATGATTGCGTTTGTTGGTCTTATCAAAATGACAATTCCCAGAAGGGCAGCAGAAATAATCAGATTCGGAGTTTTATATGATATGAAATATTTTCTCATGAAATAAATGAACATAGTGATAAAAGCAAAGGAATAAACATGCGACATTGATGGCTCGGAAACAGTGTAATGAAAAACATTGGTGCCGAAAACAATTGCTATCAGAATAATTGAGATGTGAATTTTGCTTATGTAATATGTTTTCAGGATTTTTTTTAAGAAAAATAAAGCAATGAATAAATAAAAAATAGTTGCGATATTGATAAAAATCAAGTAAAAAACCGAGTAACCATCCAGCGGAAAACCAAAAATAAAATTAAATAAATGTCCAAGCCCAAAAAAAGGAATTTGTGCAATTGATGTTCCGATATAATACTTGTTAATTACATTGTTGTTATGAATGCATCTGTAATCATATTTGAGATTAGGAGATAATGTTGTGTCGCTGCTTACTTCCTCAAAAAAACCGAAGTTAAGGTCGTTATAAATAAATATTGCCGGCAGGTAAGCATAATAACCGTTTCCATCTGTTTTGATAATTCCTTCCCAGCGATTATTACCCCAGTTTAAATTTGAGGAAACCCAAATTACAATAATTAATATTATTGGTATTGTAAGTTTATTATAATTTCCTTTTACTAAAAGTGACTTAAGGGCTTTCATTTTCGTCGTGATTATTTGTTGTTTTTAAAAGCAAGGTTTTGCTAACCGGATATTTTTTTATAATTACTTGATTATGGTCCTCCATTGTTTCATAATCTTTTTCCAGAATGTAATAATAGTCAAAATTATCTTCAAATCCATCCCTGTTAACTTTATTTAGCCAATTGAGGTTTTTTGTTTTCCTGTAAAAATTTATTGTTGGTTCGAACAACCAGTTTATTCCGAGATTAACTGTTTGATTTTCTTTTTGCGATTGATTTACTTCTTTTTCCAAATCAACAATCATTTCATTAGTCCGGGCATCATATTTCCAATCCAAAGTAAATGAAACACTCATTGTATGCCATAAATGATAAGATGATACTGTAATAAGAAAAATAATAAAAAGATAAG
Organism: Bacteroidota bacterium; assembly: GCA_030614305.1. Classification (GTDB taxonomy): domain Bacteria; phylum Bacteroidota; class Bacteroidia; order Bacteroidales; family JADFUO01; genus JADFUO01. Next base: position 7,296 of record JAUWKH010000007.1, on the reverse strand, counting down.
ATAAAAATTTTAGAATTTTGATTTTTATTAAAAAATGTAATGCGAATATTGTTGTAAGCCAAAATAACGGAATGTAAAACAAGGCTGTACGATGTGTCAGGAATTCATTTTCAAATAAGTAGTTTTGGATGATGGTTGAAAAGGTAGAAATAAAAAGAATAAGTAAAATAATTAATGCCGGAGTTTTTGTGATATAGAATTTATTATTAATAAATTTAGTTATTGAAACGATTAAGGCAATTACCAGGATTATTGCAATTATTGAATAAGAGTATGAATAAAAATAAACTCCATAATCCTGATGATATTTTGAGTCACTAAGCAGCGAGCCAATTGTATCTTCCCAAAATGATATTTCACCTCCAAAAAGATTATCACCTTTTACAATTTTTCTAATAGGTTCGTATAAAATTATTCCAAGAATTATTGTTGCTGCAAAAGGGATAATATTTTTTTTGAATAAATACCACGGTATTTTTTTTAGTTGAATTTTATTTTTTATGCTTTCAGTTAATAAACAAATAATATAAACAACCCAAATAGCCAAATAATAATTAAGTAGTGTGAAATTGCTTAAAACAGAAAGAATACCAAATATAAAAGTCAGGCTAAGATGTTTGGGAGTATTGCTCTCAAGCCATTTTAAAAAATAATAAACACTGATTATCATCATTGAAATACTTAAACCATATCCACGTGCAAGTGTAAAAAAGTCAAGCAGGAAAGGATTGAAATTTAAAATAATGAAGCCTGTTATAAGAAGAAAGGGATTTTTTAATTTTTTTAAAATCAGTATGCAGAAAATCATATATAGTAAGTATCCCAATAAATTTGTAAGTCGTAATACAAGTTCACTGGATCCGAAAAGTGATTCAAAAAATTTCATACCTAAGGTGTTAAGTATATGGTTATTCGGCAAAACGGGGCCGACATTATATGAAATAATTTCCATCACCGAACCATGAATATAGCGGGTATAAGTATAACTTTCATCATGTGTAAACGACATATTATAAGCCCTGTACGACGTATAAGTAAAAAGGAAAAGAGCAATAATAATGACTATTACTAAATCATAATTTTTTATTATACATCGAACGGGGTAAAATCCATCCACCCGTACGGGCGGACAAGTTTGGACTTTTTTCTTCAGTCTCCAGTCGTCAGTCGTCAGTCTCCAGTCAAACTTCCGACTGCCGACTGTTGACTGCTGACTGTGGACTGCTGACTGTGGACTGCTGACAGTTCTATTTTTAAAATGTATCAATTTATCCCGTTTTTTGTAAAGCTGCTTTAGTTGTTTCAACATCTTTGCATAATTAATCAAGTTTTATTAATTTTCCTTCACCTGTTATGGTACTATATATTTTTGCCGGGTTACCTGAATAATAAACATTTCCCAGGTTGTCAATAGTAACTTCCAGTATGTCCGAAGCTTTTACATAAAAATCATTAGGGCTTTTATTTACAACAAATGTGTTATTGGTTTCCAATTCACTACAGTTAAATGGGCCATATCCTGCTGAATAAATGTAGCTTGTAAAGGTTTTTCCTTTCAATGTGAAATCAACAGTTCCATATATTTCTTTAAGAAGGACTTTTTGAGTGTTGAGGTCAAGATTTATACTTCCGCAACCTTCCATTACCTGAATTAGTAATGTATCATATTCCAATGTGTTTGTGCATGTAATATCTCCGCATGACCTGTAAATAATACTATCTAATGTGTTAGATGTTAAATATAAATTTATTGGCTTATCATAGCTTCTCACCCAGTTACAACTGCTTATATTGCTAATGGTTAATTGTTTATCATTAACTTCTGTATGAATTGATGACATAAGGTTTTTACCTGCTTCCACAATTACAGATTGTTCATTTCCGTATGTTAAAATAAGATTTATATTGTCTTTGAGTAGTATAGATGAAAATTCTGAAAGAGATCTTTCTTCACTGATAATTTCGCCTGTATTTTTAAAACAATCTCCCAAATTATATTTTTCACACGAAAATATTAAAAGTAATATAAATATTGAAATTATTGTTTTGATTTTCTGTTTCATGTTAAAAAAATTAATAGTAAATCATGTTAAATTTATAACCGATTCCTAAAGCAATGAAATCGGCTCTTCCCGAGTGTGCTTTTAAAGTTACATTTATAAATAAGCGATCGGAAATCATATATCTGAAAGCGAGTTTTTCGTAAACACTACCATCACTTTTTTCCATTCCGCAAAGATACATACCCAAATTAAATACGAGCGATACTTTTGACATTTCAAGCTCATAAGCAACGTTAATTCCTGGTTTTATAATGGAATAAAAATGCGAAATTTCAATATCAATTTTTTCAAGTAAAATAATATCCGAACCATCATAAGATAAATCAAAACCCAAGCCTAATTTACTTTTAAAACTAATTTTTTTAAAAACATTAGCAAAAGCGGTATAAACATAATATCTACTGCCAAAATCCGATTGCATATCTTTTATTCCGGCGCCGGCAGATACATAAATATCAATTGACCGTTTGCCGTCAAATTCAAAGGGATATAATTCCGGTAACAATTTATTTTTTGTATATGGATTTTCCTTATTCAACCTGTATGCGATTCCAATGTTTATTGATGGAATATTTATGCCGAAATTCGGTGTTTTGATTGAGCCGTTTGAGAAATGAGTCAGACCTATTCCTCCTGAAAGCAAAAGCCGTTCATCCAGCCTGTGCTTAGCTTCAAACATCAAACTTACAGCTGCATTAAGATGTGAGCCTATTACAATATTTTTATAATTTTCAAGACGGTCAAATTTTTTACTGAGATATCCCAAACCAACTCCAAGACGAAAATATAATATCGTTTTCTTTTTGTTAATAAGAGGAAAATCAATAAACGGATAAATTGCAGTGCCAGAGCCTAAATAGGGTGAATTACCGAGATTTGAATACCAAAGCGAAATTCCGATAATAGGGTAATTATACATATATTCCCATCTTGTTTTTCCGTATGTTTTTTTTAAAATACTTATTTCGAATGCCGGGAAATGACTGTTAAATAGCTGCATTTCAAGATGATGGCTTGCGATAAAGCCATAATGTAATTTGGTTTCAAGAATTAAATTTGATGTGCGTAATTTATATTTGAATTGTGCCAGTGCAGGATTTGAAATACTCATTAATAGAACAACGAGAATAAATGAAGAAATATGAGAAAATGATTTTTTTATATTTTTCATGCTCGTTATTATGAATATTAATAAATATTTTTTACTTTTCGGGCTGTAAAGTAAAACAAGCAAATTTAACAATTTTATAATCTTAAATTTATTATCTTTACAATCTGAAAGTTTTTAATAATAGCTTTATTACCCCGGAAAGTAATAGTTCATAGGAAGCTTAGGTTGTTAAATTAATTTACAGCCAATAATATTTTTAAAAAATGAAAAAAATAAAATTTTTTTCTGTTTTAATATTATCAATTCTATTTAGTAGTTGCTGTATATTCGGGCATCATACTACAAAAGTTGACAGTCTAAAAAACCTTTTGGAAAAAGTTAAAGGAAAAGAAAAAGTCAAAGTCCTTAATCACTTATCGTATGAATACCAAAGTACATCTCTCCAAAAATCAATTGAATATGATAAACAAGCACTGGAGATTCTTCGCAAAATCGGCGATTTAAAAGTAGAGTCCGATATTTTAAATAATATGGGGATAAGCTATTATAACTTAAGTGATTATACAAATGCTTTGGAATATTTTAAAAAATCTTTAAATCTGAAAGAAAAAATCGGTGATAAGCAACTAATTGTAAAGTCATTAAATAATTTAGGTGTAGTTTATCAGACTTTAGGAAATTATGAAGAAGCAATTAAATATTTACAGAATTCTCTTGAGCTTAAAAAAGAATTAAATGACACTATTGGAATAGCTAAATCATTGATTAATATTGGAGCTATTTACAAAAATATTGGAAATTATACTGAATCATTTGAGCTAACACAGGAAGCACTTGATATTTATCAGAAAATTAATGATAAAGACGGTATTGCAACTGCTTACAATAATTTAGGAATTGTTTTTGATAATCTAAATAATAAATATCTTGCTCTTGAATATTACAATAAATCTCTTGATATTAAAATCCGGTTGGATGATAAAAAAGGAATTGCCAATACATATAATAATATCGGGCTTATTTATAAAGAACAAGATAACTTTAATAAAGCATTGGATTATTTTCAAAAATCATTAAAAATCAGGGAAGAAATAAATGATAAATTTGGAATAGCCTCATCCCTTGATAACATTGGTAATTTGTATATGCAATCGGGTAATTATTTATTAGCTTTAGAATTACTGGAAAGAAGCCTGGAAATTTCTGAAAAAGAAAAATTAATTGATATCCAAAAACGTGTTTTGGGAAATCTCGCAGAAACATATGCTGCTTTGGGTGAATTTGACAAAGTATATATTTATTATAAAAAATATTCGGTAATTAAAGATTCAATTTTTAATAAGAATACCAATAAAATAATAACCGAGTTTCAGATAAAATATGATACTCAAAAAAAAGAAAATGAAAATGAACTTTTACGTAAAGATGTTGAATTACATAAATTAAAAATCAATTATCAAAAATACATAATAATAATTATTGTAATACTGGCATTGATTTTAGTTTTTCTTTTATATAATAATTATTTAATAAAAAAGAAAGCTAATAAAGAATTTGTTAAGAAAAATGCTGAAAGTACAGAACAAAAAAAATTACTTGAAAAAACTTTAGTTGAACTTAAAAGCAGTAAAGATGAAAATATTGCAATTTTAAAAGTTTTCCCCGATATAATATTTGTTTTTGATAAAAATGGCAAATTTTTGAGTTATAATATAAAAGATGAAAAAGAACTTTTTGTACCTCCACATAAATTTTTAGGTAAACCTGCAATTGAAGTATTACCTAAAGAAATTTCCGATCAGATAATGGGCGCGATAGAAAATGCATCTCAAACAGGTGAATTACAAATATTTGAATACCAAATTGCAATAAATGACGAAATAAGGGATTATGAAGTTCGTTTAGTCCCAACTGAAAATCTTGAATTTTTGGCAATGGTAAGAGATGTAACTGAACGCAACAGAATGGAAGAACAATTAAAAGAAGCTAAAACCCAAGCCGAAGATATATCACAGCAAAAATCAATGTTTCTTGCAAATATGAGTCACGAAATTCGAACTCCTTTAAGTAGTATTATCGGTATTACAAGTGTATTGGAAGAAACCGATTTAACTGATGAACAAAAAGAATATCTTAATGTTATAAGTATTTCAGGGAGTAACTTACTTAATTTGATTAATAATATACTGGATTTTTCAAAAATTGAATCAGGACAGATTGAACTTGAAAATATTGATTTCAGCATTCGAAACATTATTGATGAGATAATTTTAATTATGAAATTAAAAGCTGAAGAGGCAGGTATTTCTTTATTGGATGATATTGCAACTTCAATACCTGAACTAGTAAAAGGCGACCCCGGCAGATTAAAACAAATTATCATAAATCTTACAAATAACGCAATAAAATTTACTAAAGAAGGAAGTGTAAAAATCAAAATTGAAACATTAACCGAAGATAAAAATACAATAAAGTTAAAATTCAGTATAATAGATACCGGCATTGGTGTTTCGGTTGATGAAAGGGATATGTTGTTTAAAGCTTTCTCACAGGCTGATCCGTCTATCTCGCGTGAATACGGAGGAACAGGCTTGGGATTGGTAATATCAAAACGTTTGGCGGAATTAATGGGAGGCGAAGTTGGAATTGAGAGTGAAAAAGGCAAAGGTTCTATATTCTGGTTTACTATTGTTTTTGCAAAGCATGAACAACTATCTGATAAAGAGCTGGAAGGAATTTTTAAAGAAAAATCAGATAAAAAAACAGAAGAAACAAAAGAACATCTTTCAATCCTTCTGGTAGAAGATAATTTTTTAAATCAGAAATTTGCCGAGACAATTCTTAAGAAGAAAAATTATAAAGTTGATATTGCCATGAATGGTAAAATTGGAGTTGAAATGTTTAAAAAGAATAAATATGATGCAATATTGATGGATATTCAAATGCCTGTAATGGATGGAATTGAGGCTACAAAAGAAATTAGAAAATATGAAAGGGAAAACAATTTGAAAAGGATAAAAATTATTGCCATTACAGCTTATGCAATGCCGGGTGACCAAGAGAAGTTCTATAAAGCCGGTATTGATGAATATATAAAAAAGCCATATAAATCTAATGAATTACTTAATTTAATTGGGAAGTCATAACAAAATGTGAGTTTTGCAAAGGTCTCAATTCTTAATTACAAAATACAATAACCGGATATGAACAAAGAACAAATTGCTTTTAAGCGATTACTTGATATTATGGATAAGTTAAGGGAAGAATGTCCTTGGGATAAAAAGCAGACTTTTGAAAGCCTGAGATATCTTACTATTGAAGAAACTTACGAATTATCAGATGCTATTTTAGAGAAGGATATAAATGCAATAAAAAATGAATTAGGCGATATGATGCTTCATATAGTTTTTTATGCTAAAATTGCTTCTGAGACAGGTGAATTTGATATGTCTGATGTTTTGAACGGAATATCAGAAAAATTGATTAACCGCCACCCACATATTTACGGTGAAGTAGAAGTAAAAGATGCAAATGAAGTAAAGGATAATTGGGAAAAAATAAAATTGAAAGAAGGGAACAAATCAGTGTTGGGTGGTGTACCTCTGTCCCTGCCACCATTGGTTAAAGCATACAGAATGCAGGAAAAAGCAAGTGGAGTTGGTTTTGATTGGGAAAAGCCCGAACAGGTTTGGGATAAAGTAATTGAGGAAATGAATGAGCTGAAAAAAGAAGTTGAAAAAAAGGAAAATAAAGATAAGATGGAAAACGAACTGGGAGATTTGTTATTTGCTATTGTAAATTATGCCCGTTTTATTAATGTAAATCCTGAAGATGCACTTGAAAAAACAAATAAAAAATTTATCAGGCGTTTTCAATATCTTGAAGAAGAATCTAAAAAGCTCGGGAAATCCTTATATGATATGACGCTGAAAGAAATGGATAAATACTGGAACGAAGCGAAAGAACATGAATAAATTGATTAAAATTGTTTCTGTAATTTTTTTTAATCTTAATTTATACGCAGGATGAACAAATACGGGAGTTTTTTCAAAGCAACAGGAGTAATTTTACCGATAATGCTTCAAAATATATTTTTGACCCATTAGGTAGTGGTTTATATTC
>JAUWKH010000075.1 GCA_030614305.1 Bacteroidota bacterium | reverse complement strand
CAGCAATTTCTATCTCTTTCCTTCCGAATTCTGCAAGTGAAATATCTGCTATTTTGTATTTTAATTCTTTTTCAACCATTACATTTTCCATTATAAATTTATTTAAATTTTTTTTTAATTTTTGGAGTGCAAAATTAGTCAATATTTATTAAAAAGAGCAATGTTTTGTGAATTTTTTAAATAATTTAGATTTTACGATTAACTTTGTAAATTGTTTTGTAATTAATCAATTCCTATTCTCTGGCTTTGAGGATATATTTTAAAATGGTATAAGGGGAATAAGGGTATAAAGGTATAAGGGGGTATAAAGGTATAAGGGTATAAGGGTATAAAGGTATTTCCCTTATTTCCTGTATTTCCCTTATTTCCCTTATTTCCATATTTCCCTTACAACCGAAGGGCGTCTGTATGGATTCCCCAATTCAATAAAAATATTTACTGAGAAATTTTTATTGTTAATTAAATACTGATTAACTACAATATTTTAACAGTTTTAAAAAAATGCCCATATTTTTTAAAAAACAAATAAACAATAACATTATTATTGGGGCCTGGAAAATATCCGAGTCATTGGAATGGCTTGTTTCAAATATAAATCTTGATAAAGAAGACTCGGAAACTTTTAATTCCTTTAAAACAGAACTCAGGAAAAAACATTGGCTGACTTATCGTTTTCTACTTAAAGAATTAATTAATTCTAAATCGGACATAAAAATTTTATATGACGAATCCGGGAAGCCACATCTAAAAAACTCAAATTATAATATTTCCGTCAGTCACTCCTATGAATATGTTGCTGCAATTGTTAGTAGGAAAGCCCCTGTTGGAATTGATATTGAAAAAATTTCTCAAAGAATTGAACGTATAAAAAATAAATTCCTTAGCGAAACCGAACTTAAAGATATTAACGAAAATTTCAGATTGAAAAAACTTTATGTTTACTGGTGTGCCAAAGAAGCATTATACAAATTATATGGCAAAAGGGACCTGAATTTTATCACCAATACAAAAATTGCCCCATTCAACTTTGAACAAAAAGGGCAAATAAACGGCGAATTGGCAGGTGATAGTTATTCAAAAAAATACAAATTGTTTTATGAGCAGGTAAATGATTATATGTTGGTTTATGTTTATTAAACCTTGTTATCGTGTTTGTTTGTTAAAGGGATTTTTTAAAATTCGTAACTCGTAACTCTTAATTCGTAAATTTTAATTGTGTCTGCTTTCACTAAAATAAGTAAACAATGTTTTCGTTTAAAAAAATAAATTAGTAAAATGTATCAATATATGAATACCGAAAAAAACATTTACAAAGAAGTTGAAAAACGAATACTGATTCTTGATGGCGCAATGGGTACCATGATACAGAAATATAATTTTGAAGAAAAAGATTTTCGTGGAGAAAGATTTGCAAAGAATTTTCCTGAGCAGAAAGGCAACAACGACTTGTTATCATTAACAAAACCGGAAATAATTAAAGAAATTCACTCTCAGTTTTTAGAAGCAGGAGCAGATATTATTGAAACGAATACTTTTAATTCCAACAGAATTTCGTTGGCTGATTATAAGATGGAAGATTTGGTTTATGAAATAAATTATGCAGCTGCAAAAAATGCACGGGAAATTGCTGATAAATACACTTTATTAAATACTGATAAACCACGCTTTGTTGCAGGCTCAATAGGTCCAACCAACAAAACTGCTTCAATGTCGCCTGATGTGAACGACCCAGCTTACCGAGCAGTCACTTTTGACAATCTGGTTGAGGCTTATAAAGAACAGGCAGAAGCATTAATTGACGGTGGAGTTGATCTGATTTTAATAGAAACGGTTTTTGATATTCTTAATGCAAAAGCAGCTTTATTTGCTGTTGAAGAAATTTTAAAAAAGAAAAAAGTAAAATTACCTGTATCGGTATCAGTTACTATTGCCGATAAAAGCGGAAGAACATTATCAGGACAAACTGTTGAGGCGTTTCTGATTTCTCTTTCTCATTTTGACTTATTTAGTTTAGGATTAAATTGCTCGTTTGGAGCTGATGGATTACAACCTTATTTGGAAGAACTATCTAAAATTGCACCATTTTATGTCAGTGTTTATCCTAATGCCGGCTTCCCAAATGAATTAGGTGAATATGATCAGACACCCGAAATAATGGCATTAAAAATTCAAAAATATTTTGACAACAAATTAGTAAATATTATTGGTGGCTGCTGCGGAACAACACCTGCTCATATTAAAGAATTTGCCGGAGTGGCAGAAAAAGCAAATAAAAGAGAAGTGCCTGACAAAAAAAACCTGACCCAATTAAGCGGACTGGAACCTCTTACAATCAGCAAAGAGAGCAATTTTGTAAATATTGGTGAAAGAACAAATGTTGCAGGCTCACGGAAATTTGCACGCCTGATCAGGGAAAAGCAATTTGAAGAAACATTATCAATTGCACGACATCAGGTGGAAAACGGAGCACAGATAATTGATGTTAACATGGATGATGCAATGCTTGATGCCGAGATAGAAATGGTTAATTTTTTAAACCTTTTAAGCTCTGATCCAGATATTGCACGTGTGCCGGTTATGATTGATTCATCCAAATGGGAAGTTATCGAGTCAGGATTGAAATGTCTGCAGGGCAAAGCTATTGTAAACTCAATAAGTTTAAAGGAAGGCGAAGATATTTTTATAGAACATGCTGAAAAAATAAAAAAATACGGAGCTGCCGTTGTAGTTATGGCTTTTGATGAAAAGGGTCAGGCTACCTCATTTGAAAGAAGAATAGAAGTTTGTAAACGTGCTTATGATATTCTCACAAATAAAGTTGATTTTCCTCCTCAGGATATAATTTTTGATCCGAACATTCTGGCAATAGCAACAGGCATTGAAGAGCATAACAATTTTGCCGTTGATTTTATAAATGCTACCAAATGGATAAAAGAAAATTTACCTTATGCAAAGGTCAGTGCAGGTGTTAGTAATCTTTCATTCTCTTTCAGGGGAAATAATGTTGTTCGTCAGGCAATGCATTCGGTATTTCTTTATCATGCAATTAATGCAGGATTGGACATGGGAATTGTAAACCCTGCAATGTTGCAGATTTATGATGAGATACCTGAAGATTTGTTGATTCTGGTTGAAGATGTTGTATTAAATCGCAATGCTGACGCAACTGAAAAACTTATTGAATTTGCACAGGAAATAATTGAAAAAGGCACTGAAGTTATTAAAACTGATGAATGGAGAAACAATACAGTTGAAGAACGATTAAAATATGCATTAATAAAAGGAATTACCGATTATCTTGAAGAAGATATGGATGAAGCCCGTAAAAAATATTCTCCTGCTTTAAGTATTATTGAAGGTCCGTTAATGGATGGAATGAATACAGTTGGAAAATTATTTGGTGAAGGAAAAATGTTCTTGCCGCAAGTTGTAAAAACAGCAAGAGTTATGAAAAAAGCAGTTGCATTTTTGCAGCCCTTTATTGAACAGGAAAAATCACAAAACGGACAAAAGAGTTCTTTAAAGAAAATTTTATTAGCTACTGTTAAAGGCGATGTGCATGATATCGGGAAAAACATTGTTGATGTTATTTTATCATGCAATAATTATGAGATTGTTGATTTGGGAGTTATGGTTCCCGCTGAAAAAATATTAGAGGTAGCAAAAATTGAAAATGTTGATATTATAGGATTAAGCGGATTAATTACTCCTTCTCTTGAAGAAATGGTTAAAATAGCTACTGAAATGGAAAAACAAAATTTTTTCATTCCCCTGATAATCGGAGGTGCAACTACTTCTAAAATTCATACTGCCGTGAAAATTGCCCCTGAATATTCAGGTGCTGCCGTTTATGTTAAGGATGCCTCGCAAAGTGTGATGATTGTGAATAATTTGTTATCAGAAAATAAAAAAGAAAAATATATTGATTCAATAAAAAATGAATATCAAAAGTTAAGAGATAAATACAGTAAAAAAAGCATTACGGAATATTTATCTATTGACGATGCCCGAAAGAATAAGTTAAAAATTAACTGGGAAAAATCTTCAATTATAAAACCTGAATTTACCGGAATTAAAATTTTTGATAACTATTCAATAGACGAAATTAAAGAATATATCAATTGGACGTTTTTCTATAAAGCATGGGAGTTAAAAGGTATTTCTTCAAATATTTCTGAAAATGAAATAAAATCTAAAGAGGCGCAAAAATTATTTGATGATGCTCAAAATCTTTTAGAAGAAATTATTAATAACAATTTGCTGGAGGCAAAGGCAATTATCGGCTTATTCCCTGCTAATTCAGTTGTTGATGATATTGAAATATACTCTGACGGTTCACGAGAAAATATTTTGAACGTAATTCATAATTTACGTCAACAGACTAAAAAACCAAATGGTAATCCGAATTTATCATTAGCAGATTTTATTGCCCCGAAACAAAGCAAAGTTAATGATTATATTGGTTTTTTTGCTTTAACAACAGGTCTGAATATTGAAAAATCATTACAGTTTTATAAAGAAAATAATGATGATTATAAAGCTATTATGCTTCAGTTACTGGCTGACAGATTAGCCGAAGCATTTTCAGAATTAATGCATTTAAAAATAAGAAAAGAACTATGGGGATATGCTGCTGATGAAAATTTAACAAAAGAACAGTTGCTTAAGGGAAAATTTCAGGGAATACGCCCTGCAATAGGTTATCCTGCCTGCCCCGACCATTCCGAAAAGAAAACAATTTTTGATTTATTAAATATTGAACAAAACATTAAAATAAATTTAACGGAAAATTATGCAATGTATCCGACTGCTTCTTTATGTGGTTTGTATTTTTCACATCCTCAGTCAAAGTATTTTTCTGTTGGAAAAATCTCTGAAGACCAGTTGGAAGATTATGCAAAAAGGAAAAATGTAAAACCTGAAATGGTGGAAAAACTAATAGGTGGGATGATGGAGTAATGGAATAATGGAACAGCAGCTCATGACTTTAGTTGTGGGAAATAAAACATAGAACGAAAATCCATAACCGTTTTAACGGTTCATAAAAATAAAATCTTTTACACAATGAAGAAATTGAGAGAATTATTTGAAAAAGAAGACAAATTTTTAACCGGCGTAGAATTAGTAAACACACGAGGTATAATTCAACAGAAGAATAGCCTGAAAGTATTATCACTTGCCGAAAATCTCTCAAAAGACAACAGAATTGACTGGCTTTCAATTACCGATAGTGCAGGTGGTAATCCTACTATGTCACCTGATTTATTGGGAAATAAAATTATGGGTTCCGGAAAGAATATTATTATTCATGTAAGCTGTAAAGACCTGAACAGAAACGGATTAGAAAGTCTTGCCTGGAAATATGCAAGCGAAAAATTTGACAATTTATTGGTCCTTTCAGGCGACTACCCGGTTAATGGTTATAAAGGTATTGCTCAGCCTGTTTTCGATTTGGATTCTGTCGGATTGTTGGAAATGTTTAACAATATGAATCAGGGTATGACGATAAAAGGAAGAAAGCCCGGTTCATTTATTGAGCTTGATAAAACCGATTTCTTTTTGGGATGTGCTGTTTCACCTTATAAATTCAGCGAAGCAGAACAAATGATGCAATACGAAAAGCTGAAATTAAAGATCAAAACAGGTGCAAAATTTATTATTTCTCAATTAGGATATGATATCAGGAAATCGCATGAATTATTAAACTATTTAAAAGAAAATAAAATTGATTTACCTGTAATTGGCTATATCTATCTTTTGTCGGCAGGTGTTGCAAATATTTTTAATAAAAATTTAATTCCCGGATGTGTTGTTTCTGATGATTTTCTTGAAAAAATTAAAAAGGAAAAAAAATCTGAAGATAAAGGAAAGGATTATTTTATTGATTTTGCTGCAAAACAATTTGTTGCTTTAAAAGCAATGGGATATAAAGGTGCTTACATTGGTGGCATTCATAATTATGAAGATTTTAAAGCAATAATGAATAAAGTTAAAGAATACGAATCCGCTGATTGGCTTGATTTCGTCAAAGAGCTTACAAATTCCCAACCAAAAGAATTTTATTATTATTCGCTTGATAAAAATACCGGACTTTCTGACACAAATAAAATAAATCCCGAATATTTAAATTTTAAAAAATCATCATTTTCAAAATATGTAACTTTATCATACAGATTCAGCAGAGTAATACATGCTTTATTTTTTGGATATGATGCTCCTTTTTTTAAAACATGTAAGTCGTATTATAGATTTATTGAAAAAAGGAATATATTAAGTAAATTATCTTATTGCAATGAAAGATTTTGGAAAACAATTTTTTTCAGATGCAAAGAATGTGGTGATTGCTCATTGCCTGACATAACGTATTTGTGTCCCGTTTCACAATGTGAAAAAAATCAACGAAACGGACCTTGCGGAGGAAGTTCAAAAAATATGTGTGAAGTTACAAAAACAGGTAGAGAATGTATTTGGATAAGAGCTTTTTATCGTAACAAATATTTTAACGGGAACAAAAATGATTTTTTAAACAGAAAACCTGTTATTATTAATTATGATTTGAAAAATACTTCAAGCTGGGCTAATACTTTTCTTTTAAAAGACCATAATGCTTATAAAGGTAAGGATACAACAAAGAGCCAGTAATCAACGAAGCATTCTTAAAGGTAAACAAGTTTAGCGAAGTTTTTGGGAATTAATGGTTGAATTGTTTACCCTGTGAAATGCTTGCCCTGTGTAATCCGCAATGTGGAGCAAAGTAATTACACAGGGCAGGCATATTTCATAGGGTTAAATGGTTTAATGATTTATATATTTGTATGTTATCGTGTTTGTTTCAAGTTTCACAGGGCAGACAATTTCCATTTTCAAATTTCAAATTTCTAATTATTTCAATTGAATTCAATTATTTTTCTTAATATTGTAGAAAAAACATCCGCATGAGCATATATACCTCGCTGATAGAAAATCAAGAACAGGGGAAAAAACAATTTGCAGTCTTGGTTGACCCTGATAAACCATCCGATAAGGAAATAATCAGCATAGCTGAAAACGCTCAAAAATCCTCAGTTGATTATTTTTTTGTAGGAGGAAGTTTACTTACAAACAACAACTTAGATATTTGCATTAAGCTCCTGAAAGAAAATAGTAATATTCCTGTTGTTTTGTTTCCGGGAAACACTTTACAGATGAGCAATAAAGCCGATGCTTTTTTGTTCCTATCCTTAATATCCGGAAGGAATGCAGAAATGCTGATAGGTCGTCATGTAATTGCAGCACCATATCTTAAGCTTAGCGGACTGGAAATTATTTCAGCCGGCTATATGCTTATTGACAGCGGAAAGCCGACAACTGTTTCTTATATGAGTAACTCCGTTCCAATACCTTCGGATAAAATTGATGTGGCTGCTTGCACTGCCATGGCAGGTGAGATGCTCGGGTTAAAAATGATTTTTATGGATGCAGGTAGCGGTGCTTTAAAGCCAATCTCCAAGGAAATGATAACAATAGTAAAACAAAGTATTTCAATACCGTTAATCATAGGTGGAGGTATTAATTCTCCTGCAAAAGCATTAGAAAATGTAAAAGCCGGTGCTGATATAATTGTCGTTGGCAATAGCATTGAAAAAGATAATTCTCTTATTGCAGCGATTGCAGATGCAGTTCATTCGGTTTAATTAATCAACTTTCCCTTGTGCAGTACAAAAATTATTTTTAAAATTGCACAAACTTTTCCATATTGTTTCATTTTTAATCAAT
>JAUWKH010000235.1 GCA_030614305.1 Bacteroidota bacterium | reverse complement strand
TCTATTCCTTTTTCAAATGATTTTTGTAATCCGGAGATATAAACAAATGAACGGTCTTTACCTGTAGAAACTCCCATACTTATTCCTAATTTAAAAAATTCCTCTTGTAATTCAGCCGGACTGTACTTATCAGTACCTAAATACGGAAGATAGTTAACTGCAATAGGTAATTGTTTAATATTATTTTTACCCATATCAATGATATAGTTCAATGAAAACAGTTCATTTGTAGTATTTTCAAGATAGTTCAGTTTTACATCAGGATTTAAATCAACATAAGAAATTACTTTTTCAAAATCAACAAAAACGGGTTTAAGCTTTTCAGGTTCTTCTAAAATATATTCTTTATAAAACTCCGACTGAGCCTCTCGGTTAATATCAATTGAAGTTATCTGTGGTTTATCAATTTTAACAGCAGTAGTATCTTTTCCAGTTCTTTTATAAACTACAACATAATTATCTTTATAATGCTCATTGGCAAATTTTACAAGGTCTTCTTTTGTAATTTTTTCCAACTCATCAATAAATTTTAACTGATCTGTCCGATCTATTTCTTTAATAAAAGCATCTACAAAATTAAAAGCTCTGAAATTGCTTTCCTGTGAACGTATTTCTGATAAGCGAAAATCATTAATAACCGCTTCTATCAGCCAATCTTCAAAATCACCGTTTTTAATTTTTTCAATTTCTGTAAGCAATAAGTCTTTAACTTCTTCCAGAGTTTGTCCTTCACGGGGATTTCCATATAAAACATGAGCACCGTAATCAATCAAAAAGTAGGCATAAGAACCGGCTCCTAAAACTTTTTGCTCCTGTACCAAATCAAGGTCAATCAAGCCCGCTTGTCTGTTACTTAAAATATTATCAATCAATGCCACATATTTTTCATCAGGGGAATTTGCACCATCAAACCTGAAACCAATTCGTAAAAATTCTGCATCGGGTCCTACAACATTTTTTATTATTGGCTCGGTAATTTCGTCTTCTGGCTGCCAGCCTAAATCAGGAATATTTTCATTGGGTTCAAAATCACCCCAATATTTATCAATCAATTGTATTGTCTTTTCAAAATCAATATCTCCCGACATACAAATAGCCATATTGTTCGGAACATAATAAGTGTTCCAGTAATTATGGATGTTCACCATTGAAGGATTTTTTATATGTTCGGCTTTCCCAAGTACAGTTTGTGTTCCGTAAGGATGATTTTTAAACAACCCGCCCATTAATGCCTTATTTACTTTTCTGTAATCATTATCCTGCGACATATTAAATTCTTCGTAAACCGTTTCCAGTTCAGTATGGAAAAGTCGCAAGACCAATTTACTGAAACGTTCTTTTTCAAGCTTTAGCCATCTTTCCAACTGGTTAGATGGAATATCGTTCAGGTAAACGGTAAATTCGTTTGATGTTCCGGCATTAGTTCCTTTTGCCCCGAGAGACGAAACCATTTTATCGTATTCATTTGCAACAACAAACTGTGCGGCAACTCCTGAAATACTATCAATTTTTTTATAAATCGCCTTTTTCTCTTCAGGGTCATTTGTATTCTTATGCTTCTCATATAAATCAGAAATTTTACCTAACTCAATTTCCTCATTTTCCCAATCTATTGTTGCAAAATCATCCGAGCCTTTAAACATCATGTGTTCAAGGTAATGTGCCAAACCTGTTGTTTCAGGAGGGTCAAAAGTTGAACCTGCCCGAACTGCAATTAAAGTTTGGATACGCGGTGCATCTTTGTTATCAGTTAAATAAACCTTTAAGCCGTTTTCAAGAGTGTAAATTCTTGCTTTTAAAGGATCGTTAGTTACTGTTTCGTAAGTATAACCGTTTTTATCGGTAATCGTTTTTACTTTGTACTTGTTGGTAGTACATGAAAACATCAGGGTTACTGCAATAAGAATTGCAATTAAATTAAATTTTTTCATTTTAATTAATTTTGATTAATAAAATTGATTTATGTATGGTTTTTTAAATAATTTTCAAACTTACTAATTATCTGCTAAATAAAAACTCTAAAAAATATAATTTAGTATATACTAATGCTGAATAGAAATGCAAAAACTTTAAAGGTCTATTCAGCACGCATAACTACTTCCAAACTACTAGGAGTTTGTGCGTATGTATAAACAGCTTTACTTCGTAAATACCGAAAAATCGGTACAGGCTCTGTTAAGAATTAGTATACTGAAAAAAAGCATATGCAAGACTGGTTGAAATTAATAATTTTTAAAAAGTTATTAAATATAAAGACTATCCTTAAAGATATTTCTTATATATTTGTACAATAAACTGACACTGAACGAAAATGCAAAACTATATTGATACAACTTGCTAATTTGTAGCAAGTTTTTGAATTGGATTATTGCAAAGTTTATGCGTTTTAGTATAAATAAAAATAATAAATAATGCAAACAATCAGATTACGGATTAATGATAAAATATATGGTAATTTAATGTGGTTACTTGGGAAATTCAAAAAAGATGAAATTGAAGTAATCACTGAATACGAGAAATTTCTTTCCATACAAAGCTATTTGCAAAGAGAATTGAATGAAATTAAAGAAGGAAAATCCAACAGATTAAGAATATGCTTACATAACTACTACAATGAATTATAAAAATGACAAACGAATAGTTTTAACTCTTGATGCAGGAGGTACAAATTTTATTTTTTCAGCAGTTCAGAGTGGTAATGAAATTATTGAACCTGTTAATCTTTCTGCAAAAGGAAATGACCTGAAAATAATTTTAAAAAATATTATTTCTAGATTTAAACAAGTTGAGTCAAAGATCAATCAAAAAGCTGTTGCTATCAGCTTTAGTTTTCCCGGACCGGCCGATTACAAAAACGGTATAATAGGAAATCTTGAAAACCTTCCGGCTTTTCATGGTGGCGTTGCATTAAAAGCAATGCTTGAGAATGAATTTCAAATTCCCGTATTTATAAATAATGATGGCGATCTTTTTACATTCGGTGAAGCCATTGCAGGAATTTTACCCGAAATAAATTCTATTTTAGAAAAAAACGGAATTATAAAAAGATACAAAAACTTGTTTGGAGTTACTTTCGGAACAGGATACGGGGGCGGGATTGTTACAAACGGCAATTTATTTTTGGGAGATAACTCTGCCGGCGGCGAAATAAACAGGATGAGAAATAAACTTTATCCCGAAACAAGTATTGAGGATAGCGTCAGCATTCGTGGAATTCAGAGGGTTTTTGCCCGTGAAACAGGAACTGACATCAACAATTGTCCCTCCCCAAAAGAAATTTTTGAAATCGGAACAGGTATTAAAAAAGGTAATAAAAAAGCAGCTATAAAATCTTTTGAAGAGCTTGCAATTGTTGCCGGCGATTCAATAGCAAATTCTTTAACACTTATTGACGGACTTGTTGTTATAGGCGGTGGTTTGTCCGGTGCATATCCGCTGTTCTTACAAAAACTTGTTGACGAGATGAATAATAATTTTTTTACGTTTGATGGAAATTCCCTGCCACGTATGGAGATAACAGCATTTAATCTTGAAAATAAAAACGAACTTAAAAAATTCCTTGAAAATACTTCCCGGGAAATAAGCGTTCCGTTTAGCAATAAAACCGTAAATTATGACCCGGTTAAACGTATCGGAGTAGGAATTTCAAAA
This sequence comes from Bacteroidota bacterium, assembly GCA_030614305.1. GTDB lineage: Bacteria > Bacteroidota > Bacteroidia > Bacteroidales > JADFUO01 > JADFUO01. Next base: position 28 of record JAUWKH010000235.1, on the reverse strand, counting down.
CTTGGAACTTCAAAAGCAGCTTCAATCG
>JAUWKH010000254.1 GCA_030614305.1 Bacteroidota bacterium | reverse complement strand
TATCTTAACAAAATAACGGGAATCCCGCTGATACTTATATGCTGCCACCTGCTGTTTATCTCCTCTACATTTTGATGGCGTCGTAAAAAGTTCAAATTCCCCCGCTAAAAAGCAACGGGATAAAAAGGCGTGCAAATTTTGTAATCATGAGGCGTACTTAGCGTACGTTGAATGATTACGAAATGCAGCACAACGAAGAAGTTGGACTTTTTACGAGACCATCAATTTTTATTGCACAAACCCACTGCCTAAGGATTAAACTTTTTTGTCAAAAAGTACAAGCAAAGAAAAACAGATCTTTCGCTCTTTAAGACAGAGGAAAGCATCCAAAGATCCCATGAAGAAAGAAAAGCCTGTATCCCTCAGTGGCTAATAACATCCACCCATCAAAGTGTTTGCTTTTAAAACTATTAAAAGATATAATCATTATAACAACCACTTAATGAGATCTGAAATTAATAAGCAAAACGGGGATTCCGCTATTCCATATTTTCAAGTTATGGACGTAATGCACAAACGTTCGTCTCTTGGTCGATCTCGATACGAATAAAGTAAACATAGTCAACAACGTCCCCCAAAAGTCCCATTCCGTAAGCAAGACTGGAAGTCATAATTTGTGACCTCCAATCAAAGGAATTGCCTAAAAAATAGAACCTGACATAAGGATATCTTTTGATGACGACCAATGTACCGATGGAAAAAATTACCAGTAAGATTTACTTAATTCGAGGTCAAAAGGTGATGCTGGACAGAGATCTTGCGACGCTTTACTGTGTTGAAACAAAGGTTTTAAAACAGGCAGTTAGAAGAAACATTAAGCGTTTTCCGCTTGACTTTATGTTTGAGCTTACAAAAGAGGAACTCAAAAATTGGAGGTCACAATTTGTGACCTCCAATAGTATCAAAATGGGGTTGCGCCATCTTCCAATGGCATTTACTGAGCAAGGTGTTGCCATGCTTTCATCTGTATTGAAAAGTGACAGGGCTGTTGAAGTGAATATACAGATAATGCGTGTATTTGTGAAACTCAGGCAACTGTTTCTTGATAATAAAGACATCAGAAAAGAACTCGAAGAGTTAAAACAAATCACTGATGAACGGTTTCAGATTGTGTTTGAAACGTTGGATCAATTAATAAATATTGAAAATACAGAAAAGAAAAAGATAGGTTTTACCGTAAAAGAAAAGCAAAAGGCCTATGGCAAATCCATGCCGAAAGCTGTCCATGTCGAATTTTCATTAACCCCTCAGGCGCAAGAGATTTGGGACGCTATACCCGGTGATTTTCAGATGAAGCTACTGAACAACGTTTGGTGTAGAACCTGCTCAGATGTAACCGGCATCGGAAGCGTCAGCGGAAAGGTTGAAAATTTACCCTGTTAAATCTGCATAGGCAACCATTTATCCGGGGAGGGATGCTGATTCTAAAGTGAATTTGCACACGTTGCGGCAACCCGGTAGCCCGTGTAATAGAAAATGAATAGAAGCAGAAACTAAGGGTCAAACGTAGACTTAACCCCATTTTCTCTTGCCCTTCCCCCTTTTCGACTTAAAGCACAGCATCATCTATCCAGGAATTTCATTTATAAAATATTATTGCCAAACATTTTAAGAATATATCATATCTGTTAGGCAATCGACTTGACAATGTTTGCCTAACAGATTATATAAATATATATTTTGTTAGGCAATAATTGAGGAGCTTATGAGTTATCTTAAAAGTGTGTTACAGGAAGAATATGAGCGTTTAAAGGCTCTGGTTGAAAAATATAATGATGAGATTTCGGCACTTCCACACGGAAGTATTTCAATTAAAAAAAGAAATCGGAAGGAATATGTGTATTTAGCTTACAGGAAAAAAGAAAATGTCAAATTCGAGTATATCGGTTCCATATCCTCTGAAAAATCAAAAAAATATAGTAAAAAAAGTTAAGTTAAGAAAGGGATATGAAATAAAATTAAAGCAGGTCAGAAAAGATTTAGAAGAAATCGAAAAGGTAATTAATGGAAGAAAATTATAAGCTCCTTTCGGCCGTTTTGCAAAAGCTTCAGGATTCATGTGCGCTGGAAAAACTGATTCTTACCGGGAGCTGGTGCCAGTATTATTACAGGATAATGTTTAATGCATCACTGGAAATCCCGTTAATTCGAACAACAGATATCGATTTTCTCGTTCCCAATCCACCAAGAATTTCAAAACCAGTTGATATCACCAAACTTCTGAATGATCTTGGATTTGATAATGATTTTGATTATTACACAGGGCTTTTAAAATATGTTCATCCTGACCTTGAAATTCAATTTATTACCCCTGCGCTAGGACGAGGGAAAAGCAAACCCTATGAAATCAAAAAATATAATATTAATGCTGAAGGTCTGAGATATTTAAAACTATTACAGGATTTCAAGTTTCAAATGAAACATGAAAATATCACTCTATGGTTACCTGAGCCGGAAGCATTTTTTCTTCAAAAAATACTAACCAGTCAAAAACGAAAAAATGAGGCAAAAAAAGCCAGAGATCTTTCTACTGCAAAAATTATTGGAGAACTATGCCTGTACACAGAAGATCATAATTCAAAAATAAAATTAATTTTTAATAGTTTACCTGTAAAATGGCAAAAGACTATATTGCATATCCTAAAAGAACTTTCATTTGATCTTTATGACTATTTAAAATAATAATTTTTATATTTATACGTTTTACCTCACACACTCCTCGAATCGGCAAATGATCTGGGCAAAGCCTTTGTTGAGCAAAAGATACTGGTTGAAACGACCGGCTATCAGCGCAACCGGTTTTTTGTGTTTAATGAGTATATGAGGATGTTTTGATGGGTGACCCCATTTTTTCCAAAATTGTGATAAAAAGGTTTTATTATGTCTGATATTGTACCTATTGAAGCAATTGCCGGTAAAATATATATGATTCGTGGAACAAAAATAATGCTGGACAGAGATCTGGCAGAGCTTTACGGTGTTGAAACAAAGGTTTTAAAACAGGCGGTTAGAAGAAATATTAAGCGTTTTCCGCCTGACTTTATGTTCGAGCTTACAAAAAAGGAACTTAAAAATTGGAGGTCACAATTTGTGACCTCCAATAGTATCAAAATGGGTTTGCGCCATCTTCCAATGGCATTCACTGAGCAAGGGGTTGCCATGCTTTCTTCTGCATTGAAAAGTGACAGGGCTGTTGAAGTGAATATACAAATAATTCGCGTATTTGTGAAACTCAGGCAACTGGTTCTGGATAATGAAAATCTCAGAAAAGAGTTCGAAGAGTTAAAACAAATCACTGATGAAAGGTTTCAGATTGTTTTTGAGACGTTGGATCAATTAATCAATATTGAAAATACAGAAAAGAAAAAGATCGGCTTCACGGTTAAAGAAAAGCAAAAAGCCTATGGCAAATCCATGCCGAAAGCTGCCCG
>JAUWKH010000284.1 GCA_030614305.1 Bacteroidota bacterium | reverse complement strand
TTAGGTTTTGACCCTTTGTATGTTGCAAATGAAGGCAAGGTTTTAATGATTGTTGGAAGCAAGGATGCTGAAAATATTTTGAATATTTTGAAACAAGATGAATTAGGAAAAGACAGTACTATTATCGGGGAAATAGTTGATGAACATCCAGGAAAAAGCTGGATTACAACAGGTATCGGTGGAAAAAGAATAATTGATATGCTGGCAGGAGAACAACTACCCAGAATATGTTAATTGGTATTCGTCCATAAAGTCAAACAAATTTTGAATTAATCCCGATAGATATCAGCGATTTTTAATATTTACCCGCCTGGACGAACGGGCAGGTTTAATCTATCGGACTTTATAGACGGACTAATTACATACCGTAAGCCCTGTGAAATTTGCTTATAGCTGTTGAAAGGTCTTCAAACATAACATAATGGTTGTTACAGCCTTTTCTTGAACATATACTCACTACTCCGCCAATATAAATATTAAACTTTACTATAGGGGCTTCACATGATTTACATTTAATATCTGAATTCAGCAACTCTTCACAATGAGGGCAGTAAAAATTTACAATTTCTTTATCTGGAACTTCTATATTTTTTTCATGTTGATAGCAACCATAATTAGAACAAAGCCAGATTTTACCTGTTTTATCTTTATGGCTGATATTCAATGCAATACTTGGCATATTATTAATCATTTTCTGGTGGTCCATTAATGATTTACCACACTTTATACATTTTACATTTAAGTTAACATGTTTATCCATTAAATCCTCCTGATATTTTTATTTTTTGATTTAATATTTTTTAAAATTATTTAAATAAAGTTGTATAGATTTTTTTGGCTAAAATACAAAATTTATTAATTAAACAAAATTAGAAAATATATTTTGAAATATCAAATGCAAATAGTTTTTCTTATAAGCATAATAATTATTTATAATTTTGGCAAAATATTTAAAACAATTTTATATGCACGAACTGTCAATTGCAATGAATATTGTTGATATAGCCGATGAAGAAACAAAAAAGGCAAATGCTAAAAAGGTATTTGAAATTGAATTGGAAATCGGAACAATGTCTGGAGTTGTTTTAGAAGCACTTGAGTTCGCCTTGCAGGAAGCAGTAAGAGATTCTGTTTTGGAAAATGCAAAAATAAAAATCACTGAAATACAAGCAAAAGCAAAATGCCTGAATTGTTTACATGTTTTCAAAATTGAAGATTTGTATTCACCTTGTCCGAATTGCAATGAATTTAAAACAGAAATAATATCAGGAAAAGAATTAAGAGTAAAATCTTTAAAAGTTGAATAAATATCAAACTAATTGTTAATTTTGCAAAAAAAGAAAGGAGCTAATTATGTGCGAAACATGCGGTTGCGGCGAAAGCAATTCATTCAGTATAAGAAAACCAGGTGAAACGATTGAAAATAATTCTAATCATACTCACACACATACTCATAGTCATTTACATGATGACAGTGAACATGCTCACAGTCATTCACATGCCCATACACATGACTATAACCATGAACATCAGCACCATCATGAAGATAGTGATCATGCTCATCATCATCATGATTATCAACACAAGCATTCACATGGAACTGAAATTAAGGTTGAAACTGATATACTTCATAAAAATAATTTAATTGCCGAAAGAAACCGTGGTTTCTTTGAAGCCAAAAATATCTTTGCTTTAAATTTAGTAAGTTCACCTGGCTCAGGAAAAACAAGTTTAATTGAAAAATCAATTAAAGATTTAAGTAAAGATGTCAACTTTTATATTATTGAAGGTGACCAGCAAACCATGAATGATGCTAACAGGATTGAAGCAGCAGGTGCTCCTGTAGTACAGATAAATACAGGAAACGGTTGTCACTTAGACGCAGATATGATAAATAAGGCAGTAAAAAAACTTGAAGTTGAAAATAATTCTCTCTTAATTATTGAAAATGTCGGCAACCTGATTTGTCCTTCATTATTTGATTTAGGTGAATCAAAGCGGATTGTAATAATCAGTGTTACCGAAGGCGAAGACAAGCCGATAAAATATCCTACAATGTTTCAATCGTCAAATATATGTATAATAAATAAAACCGACCTTTTACCTTACGTTGATTTTGACATTAATAAAGTCAAAGAATATGCACATCAGGTAAATCATCATCTTGAATTTTTTGAATTATCAGTTAAAACCGGCGAAGGCATGGACAAATGGTATGAATGGCTTAAGTTGCAAGTCAGTTGATATGATATATACTATTATCCTGTAAAACTTTGTTTTTTTTAACAAAGTATTGGTTTTTTGATTATCAGTCTCCAGTCCTCAGTCCTCAGTCTCCAGTCCAGTCCTCAGTCTCCAGTTTGTTGACTACCAGTTATAGAAAGCAGACTGCCAACTGCCGACTGCCGACTGCTACTGCCGACTTTTTATAAACTAGAACTTATGCTAATTTGTTTGTAGCTTCGCTTCGCTAAGAATTATACACTAATTAATTATTATTCTCCCCGTTAATATTTATCACTGTCAATCTGCCGTAATCTTTTTGTAGATCGTTTTTAAAATCATAATATGCTCCAACAACTACTAACTCTTCGTTTTGAATAAGTTCTTTATATTTTTTTATTGCAAGACTAACCTGATAATTTATATTTTTCCTGATGTTTACAATTAATTTATCTTCATTTAAAATAACAGGTTTAAGATTATCAAGTTCATGTTTTATAGTATCTGGTTCATCATTATAACCTTTTAAAAAAGCTTTGATAGCTCCACAATCCGAATGTCCTAAAATCAAAAGAACAGGTGTTTTAAGGTGAAATATTCCGTAATCTACAGAACCTTCATTTGAAATTATCTGGTTTCCGATATTTCTGATAATAAATATTTTATTTATTGAATCCGGAAGAATTACATCAGGTTGTACTCTTGAATCGGAGCATGTAACTAAAGTAATATACGGATTCTGATTATCAAAATGATCTTTAAAATATTCTTTGTTATGATTTTTTACAAATTCATCATTTCCTTTATTAATAATTTCTAGTAATTCTTTTG
>JAUWKH010000231.1 GCA_030614305.1 Bacteroidota bacterium | reverse complement strand
TTTATATGAATTTCATACTTATTACCTTGATTCAATAGTTCCGGTAAGCGGTGTTTTTTATGTTGGATGGATACAAACAACCGATGATAATCTTAATATCGGATTGGACAGGTATAATAATGCACGGAAAAATATTTTTTATAACACTTCAGGTGTATGGATGGGTTCGCTTGTAGAAGGTTCACTGCTCATAAGGCCTGTTCTTGGTAAAAAAATTCACGATTATCCTGTTCCTCCGGTTAAAAGCTCCAATACGCTTATTATCCGGCCAAATCCTGCAAAATCAGCTTATTTTGTTAAGTTGTTAATACCAAGGGATTTCTGTTCTTTATCAGATTATAATGATTTGATTGTCAATATCTTTAATCTTTACGGACAATCTATACTAACATCCCGTTTTAAAGAAAACTTTTACATTCCACAACTTTCAAAAGGAATGTATATTGTTAGAGTAATTAATACGAATAATAATAGTTCATTGGTTAATAAACTTATAATCTCACAATAATTCTTTTACGGATTACGAATTACGGATTACGATTTGAGATTTGAGATTTGAGATTTGAGATTTGATAAGTTAACAATAATACTACGAGTCCGGTCTAAAAACTATAAATATCAAATTCCACGCAAAGACGCCAAGTCGCAAAGAATTGAATTGCAGCATGTAAAGCCTTTGCGTCTTAGCTCCCGAAAGTTTTCGGGATTGCGAGAGGATAAACTTTTTAGACTGAACTCATACTATAACTCTCTATAACTCTTTACACATAAACACACAACTGATTTAAATTCAAAAATGACAGATAAACCGGACTTATATGATGAGGGCAATGAACTGTATGAACATTTCCGGTTTGTTGTGGATAAAGGTCAGGCTTTGCTCAGGATTGACAAATACCTGATGAACAGGATTGAAAGTGCTTCAAGGAATAAAATACAAAATGCAGCCAAAGCCGGAAATATTCTGGTAAATAATAAACCTGTAAAACCAAATTACAAAGTTAAGCCCGATGATATTATTTCAATTGTACTGGCTTATCCTCCAAAGGAAATTGAAATAATTCCACAAGATATTCCTTTAAATATACTTTACGAAGACGAAGATATTTTAATTGTTAATAAAGAGGCAGGCATGGTGGTTCATCCGGGACATGGAAATTGGGATGGAACTTTGGTAAATGCTCTTCTTTATTATCTTCAGAATCTTTCTCTTAAAAAAAGCTCTGACGAACAAGTTTTTCTGGCACACAGGATTGATAAAAACACATCAGGAATTTTATTAGTTGCAAAAAATGAACTTACACAGGCAAAACTTGCTAAACAATTTTTTGATCACACGGTTGAAAGAAAATATATAGCACTTGTTTGGGGTAATTTTACAGAAGATGAGGGAACAATTGAAGGTCATATCGGGCGAAGTTTAAAAAACCGCAAAGTAATGACAGTATTCCCTGATGGAGAATATGGTAAGGAAGCAATTACACATTATAGGGTTTTAAAGCGATTTGGTTATGTTACTTTGGTAGAATGCAAATTGGAAACCGGTCGTACTCATCAGATTCGGGCTCACTTTAAATACATCAAGCATCCGCTGTTCAATGATGAAACTTATGGCGGAGACCAGATATTAAAAGGAACCACTTTTACGAAATACAAGCAATTTGTCCAAAATTGTTTTAAAATAATACATAGACAAGCCCTGCATGCCAAATCACTTGGTTTTAAACATCCAATCTCAGGAAAATATCTCAGTTTTGACTCGGAACTTCCTGAAGACATGAAAACCGTTATTGAAAAATGGGAACAATATTCAAACTATAAAAAAAACCGGTTATGAAAAAGATCATTTTTACAATCGCAGTTATTATTGCCGGAATAACTATTGCTGATGCCCAAACATTTAAAAAAGGCACAAACGCTATTAACACAGGAATTGGCTTTACTAATACATTATATGCCGGATCAGGCTATAGCCATACAGTTCCACCTATTTCAGCTTCTTATGAGTATGGTGTTACAGACCAAATCGGAGTTGGAGGATTCATGGGTTATTGTATTACACAATGGGAAGGCATATATTATTTTACTAATGAATATTATCCTTACGGAAATACTTATTCATATTTCCTAATCGGTTTAAGAGGAAATTATCATTTTTTATCAACTAATAAATTTGACATTTATGGAGGAATGATCTTAGCTTATAATATTGTTTCATCTTATGATCATTATTGTAAGGGTCCCGGCACATACGATCCATATTCAATTGTAACAGAAAGTGGTTTGAGAATATCGGTTTATGCAGGAGCACGTTATTACATCCTGAATTATATAGGAGTTTTCCTTGAATTAGGCTACGGATGGACCGTTTTTAATACTGGTATAGCAGTTAAATTTAATAAAAAATAATAATCTAACCTCTATACTATTATCCTGTAAAACTTTGTTTTTTAGCAAAGTATTGATTTTTTTAGTCCAGGCTCATAATTTAATATTTAATTTTTCTTCACATATTCTCTTGACTTTTATGATTTTTAATTAACTTGCACAATTATTTTTTATCAAATTATTTTTTAACTAAAATTATCAATCATGAAAAAATTATTATTATTTGCTTTTGGATTAATAATTATTAATTCCGTATCAGCACAAAGTTTTAAAGACAAAATAAGTTTTGGCGGCGGAATATGTTATGGCACCGAAATAGAAAGACTTGGTATTAACATTAAAGGTTTATATGAAATAACCGAAAAAATCCATGGCTCACCGAGCTTTACGTATTTCTTCACAAAAAAAGAAGATATTGGTGAAGCAAAATGGAAATGGTCTTTATGGGAATTAAATTTTGATGGACATTATGTTTTTACATCAAGTGATAAATTTTCAGCTTATGGCTTAGCCGGTATTAATATTACACATTGGGGAACCAAGTGGGAAGGAGATACTTATGGTGGATATTTTCATGATTTTGATAATTCCGATACTGACATAGGATTAAATATTGGTGGTGGAGCTACATATAATTTTACCGGATCATTAAGCGGATTTGGAGAAATAAAATATGTTATAAGTAATTATGATCAGGCAGTTTTTACTTTTGGAGTTCTATATCATTTAAAGAAGAAGTAAATATTTAAATATAATAATTCTATAAAATAAAAATATCCGGTTAAATTAGCCGGATGTTTTTTTATTTGATTAAAGAAATCTTATGTGTACTGTTGTAATTTTCACTTCTTATATTAATAAAATACATTCCACTTGAATTCTCAACAAGATTCAATTTTATAGCTGTTGAAGTTATTTCAATTTTATAATCTGCAAGCATTGCTCCCACATTATTAAATACAGAAATATCTATTTTTTCATTTGATGTATTTCCTAAAAATATTTCAATAAAATCTTTAGTCGGATTTGGCGAAATTGTTGGTTTAACAGTAATATAATCTTTCTGAACAATAGTATCGGAACTTATTTCATTTTTTATAATTAATGAAACATCATAGTTGCCAAAGGCATTATATTTAATATTTGAAGGATTTTGTTCGAAGGAAGATGATGGTGTTCCTCCTTCAAAATTCCATAACCATTCATTTGGATATCCAATTGAAACATCAGTAAAATTAATTGAACCACTAACAGGAATAAGTGTTGTATCAGCTTTGAACATTGCAACTAAAACGGTTGAATCCAAACTTGTTCCGTCAAGATATAGAATACCTGTATTATCCGGATCAAGCCATGGTTGTAATCTTA
>JAUWKH010000143.1 GCA_030614305.1 Bacteroidota bacterium | reverse complement strand
TTATATTGAAAGGTGCAATAATTTTATTAAATATGGCGTTCCTGAAAATTGGGATGGGATTGAAGTTATTGAAGAGAAATGAGAATGGAGTAATGGAGTAATGGAATATTGTAAACATCCATCATTCCTTTCGATAATTATCGGAATCTAGTATTCCGGTTTTATACAAAAAAACTTTTTAAAACCGAACCCATTAATTTTTTTCTATTTTTGCATAATTTTATAATTATAAGTTTATGAATTTAATTGATGCCAAGGAATTTATTCTAAATAAGCTTGCAAAAGAGTTGAATCCGGATTTTACATATCACAAAATAGAACACACTCTTGATGTTTATGAATCAGCAGTGAGAATAGCAGAAATGGAAAACATAAAAGGAAAAGATTTAATTATGCTTAAAACAGCAGCACTTTTCCATGATTCTGGTATGTTAAGACAATATATTGACCATGAAGAAGCTTCAATTGAGATTATGAAGGAGATATTACCTGTATTTGATTATTCACCTGAAGAAATTGAAGAAATCGGCAACATGATAATAGCAACAAAACTTCCTCAGAATGCAAGGTCATTTCTTGGGAAAATACTTTGTGATGCCGATCTTGATTATCTTGGAAGAGATGATTTTATTATGATTTCACACCAGTTGCGGCACGAATGGAATATTCTAAATATAAATAAAATGAACCTTAAACAATGGTATGATCTGCAGGTAGAATTTTTGGAGAACCATAAATATTATACAGATGCTTCAATTGCGCTCAGACAGGAAAAGAAAATTGAAAATCTTAACGAGATAAAAGAATTATTAAATTGTAATAAATAAGAAAAATTTTAAAATTTAAAATATTTTTATATTTTTGTCTTGTAAAACTATTATAAAAACATATAATACATATATATATGGATGCAAAAATGAATAATGTTTTATTGGTACCAACAGATTTTTCTGAAGTATGTGCCAATGCAATTAAACAAGCTGCCGGAACAGCAAAATATTTAAATTTCAAATTGTGCATTTTACACGTTATTGATAAAATCACAAAAGCAGATTTAAAAAAGAAAAACTTAGGTGAAGAAAATATTATTGAAAAATTAAATAATATTGCTGATAAAATAATTGAAGAATATAATATTGAAGTTGAAACAATTGCCCGTGAAGGTAATATTTTTACAACTATCAGTGATGTTTCTAAAGAAATTGGTGCGTATTTTATATATCTCGGCACCCACGGTAAAATTGGAATGCAAAAAATTACAGGAAGTTTCGCACTTAAAGTTGTTACAAGTTCAAATGTGCCGGTTATTATAGTTCAGAAACGAATTTTTGATAAAGGATACAATAACATGGTTTTACCGATTACAAGCGATTGGGGACCATGGGAAAAAACCAAATGGGCTGCTTTAATTGCACAAAAATTTAATGCCAAAATTAATATTTTTCAATTGGAAGGTGAAAAGATTGATGATGCAGTACTATTAATTACCGAACACTTTAAAGCAAATGATATAGATTTTTCAATCAAGTTTGCTGAAAAGACAACAAATTTTTCAAAACAAGTAATTGATTATGCAACATCAATTAACTCAGAACTAATTATGATCATGACAAACCCTGATAAAGGTTTGAAAAAATATATTTTGGGAAGCTATGATGAAGATATGATTTTTAATACTTCACAAATACCCGTTATGTGTATTAACCCACGTGATGTTAACTGGAAAAAGATTATTTCAAGATAATTTAATTAAATATGAAAGAAAAATTAAATGATGTTATTTTAGTTCCGACAGACTTTTCAGAAGTTTGTCAAAACGCTATTGATCATGGGGTAGAAATAGCCGAATATCTTAATTATAAAGTTTGTTTGTTGCACGTAATAAACCGTGAAACAAAAACTCAACTCAAAAAGGAGAATGAGAGCATTCAGGCGATTGAAAAAAAGCTCAAAGCTATTGCTGATAAAATTTATGAGAATACAAAGGTTGAAGTTGAATATTTGTATAAAGAAGGAAGTATTTTTAATATAATTCATAAAACAGCTTCTGATATTAAAGCACAACTTATAATTTTAGGTACACATGGAAAAAAAGGTCTTCAACATCTGTTTGGAAGCCACGCTTTAAAAGTTATAACAAATGCTCCGGTCCCGACAATAGTGGTTCAAAAACGTGCTTTTGGTGATGGATATAAAAATATTGTGTTCCCAATTAATGATTTTACCGAAGCAAGGCAAAAACTGAACTGGGCAATTTATATTGGGAAAAAATTCAATTCAACAATTCATATTTTCCAGCAAGAGCAAACCGATCCCGGACTTCTAAGCAGAATCAAGATCATAACAAAACAAGTTGAGGAAGCTTTTAAAAAGTCTGATGTTGACTATAAGTTAATTCAGGCAGAAAAAAAAGCAAATTTCACAAAACAATTATTAACCTATGCTGTTCAAAATAATGCTGATTTAATAATGATACTGACCGGACCGGATATGTATTCACCTGATTTTGATTTAGGGTCATGGGACGAAAAAATAATGTTCAACCAAGCCCAGATTCCTGTAATGTGTATAAATCCTGTGGAATGTGGTTCGGTATATTATGAATATATTACTTTAATTTAATTTTTTAAAAATAAAATTTTAAAAAAGCCGGTAATTTTTTGTCGGCTTTTTTTATTGTATTATTTTTGTTAATGCAAGATAAGATCAAGAATGAATTCCCATTAAAAGTGGATTTAATTTTAAACGAATAAAAAATTTATTTACTTTTATCTTTTTACTTTTGTCTTAATTAAAACTTACATGCAGATATTAAAAAAATATTGGAATGAAAAGCCGTTAACTGTAATTATTATTGCTGCAATATTTTTTAGATTGCTTGCAGTAATTTTTTCAAAAGGGTTCGGAATGCACGATGATCACTTTTTAGTGATAGAAGCTGCACAATCGTGGGTTGACGGAATGGATTATAACAACTGGCTACCTGGCAGTAGAGGTAATACAGGACCAACCGGACATAGTTTTTTTTATGTAGGATTACATTACCTGCTTTTATCTTTTATTGATTTTATTGGGATTAATGACCCGCAATTTAAAATGTTTATTGTGCGGTTTTTACATGCTGTTTTCTCACTTCTTACAGTTATTCTCGGATATAAAATCACAGCAAAACTTTATGATAAAAACTCTGCTAAAACCGTTGGATTCTTGCTTGCTGTCCTTTGGTTTATGCCGTTCTTAAGTGTCCGTAATCTTGTAGAAGTAACTTGTATTCCTTTTTTATTATATGGAATCTGGATATTAATTTCACACAAAACAAACAAAATCATTTTTTTTAGTTTATTTGCAGGTTTTATTTTGGGACTGGCATTTTCCGTCAGATACCAAACAATAATATTTACAGGAGGAGTTGGCTTAGCTTTATTGATCCAAAAAAAATGGAAGGAAGCAATCGGATTGGGAGTTGGATTTGCTATATCTGTATTCCTTATTCAGGGAATTATTGATATTTTTATTTGGGGTTACCCTTTTGCCGAGCTTAACGAATATATCAGGTATAATGTTGAAAATGCATATAATTATAACGTAATTGCATGGTATAGTTATTTGTTGTTGATTTTGGGAATTTTAATACCACCTGTCAGTTTCTTCTTATTTTACGGATTTCTCAGAACGTGGAAAAAGCATTTTCTTATTTTCCTGCCAACAATATTATTTCTTGTTTTTCATTCATATTTTCCAAACAAACAGGAACGTTTTATCTTACCGATAATACCTTTTATTATTATACTTGGAATTGTAGGATGGAATAAATTTGTTGAAAAATCAAAGTTCTGGGACAGGAATAAAAAATTATTAAAAGCTTGCTGGATATTTTTCTGGATAATAAATTTGATTTTATTACCGGTTATATCAACAATGTATTCAAAAAAAGCACGGGTTGAGTCAATGGTTTATCTTTCAAAATATAAAAACATAAAATATATTTTACTTGAAGACACAAATAATGATAATGCAAAAATTTGCCCGAAATTCTATTTAAATCAGTGGACTAGTGAATACTGGGTAACACAACAAATATCTCTTAAAGTATATCATGAAATAACCTGGATTGGAAAAAATACAACTCCGGGATTTGTTTTGTTTTTTGAAGGAAAAAATATTAATAACCGTGTTAATTCAATTAAAACCGTTTTGCCGAATCTTGAATACGAAACAACTATTGAACCCGGTTTTGTTGATGATATTATGCATTGGCTTAATCCGATAAATGCAAATCAGATTATTTTTATATACAGGAATACTGATGTTTACCCAAATATGCAGTAGCAAGATAAAAGATAAAAGTAAAAAGTGAAAAGTGAAGCGAAGTAAACGACACGAAGTCCATACGGATTCACTTCGTTTCATTAGCCCGCATGGGCCCATATGGGATAAAAGTTTTTAACCGAAATAAAATTTGTTGAAAAAACAAGATTTTATTTTGTAATATTTTTAATGAATTTATGAACAAAGAAGAAGCCAAAATAAAAATCAGGAAATTATCCGAAGAAATTGAAAAGCATAATTATAATTACTATGTTCTTTCAAATCCTGTTATCAGTGATTATGATTTTGACTTGCTTTTAGATGAGCTGATCGACCTTGAAAAGCAATTTCCCGAACTGATTAAACCTGACTCCCCTACTCAACGTGTCGGTGGCGAAATAACAAAAGAATTCAAGCAGGTTACTCATAAGTATCCAATGCTTTCGCTTAGTAATACTTATTCTGAAGACGAAGTCAGGGATTTTGAAAAAAGAGTTAAAAAAATTATCGAACATAGAGTTGAGTATGTATGCGAACTAAAATACGATGGAGTTGCTATTTGTTTGATTTACAAAAATGGTATATTAACACAAGCAGTAACACGGGGCGACGGAATCAGGGGAGATGATGTAATTGCAAATGTTAAAACTATTAGAAGTATTCCTATTAAATTACATGGTGATTTTCCTGATGAATTTGAGATAAGAGGAGAGATTTATTATCCTCATCACGGATTTAAAAAGCTTAATGATGAAAGGATTGAAATTGGAGAAGATCCTTTTGCAAATCCGAGAAACGCTGCATCAGGAACATTAAAAATGCAGGATTCTGCTGAAGTAGCCAAACGTCCGCTTGATTGCATTTTATATTATCTTTTAGGAGATAAACTTCCGGGTAAAACACATTACAACAACTTGCAGGATGCAAAAAAATGGGGATTTAAAATTTCAAAAAATATTGCTATATGTA
>JAUWKH010000088.1 GCA_030614305.1 Bacteroidota bacterium | reverse complement strand
TTCCAAACGATACTAACGAAACCGAAGAAGGCAGAGCTAACAATCGCAGGACGGAGTTTAAAGTGATTGGATTGTAAGGTTGCTAACCTTCTCTTAGGTTAGTAACCTTATTTTGTTTGATTGAAAGTATGAATCAGGGTTACCAACCAAAAAAAAGGTTGGCAACCCACTTATCAAGGTTGCTAACCCTTTTTTTTTAACATTTTTTTGCAGCTTATTTATAATAATATTTATCTTTGCACTCAATTTTTTTAACGTTTTAAATCATAATGATAAATATAACATTACCGGATAATTCGGTTAAGCAATTCGAAAAAGGAGTTACTGCTTTGGAAATTGCCAAAAGCATTAGCGAGGGTTTGGCAAGGAATGTTCTTGGTGCAAAAGTAAATGACGAGATATGGGAAGCAACGCGTCCGATCAATTCCGATGCAAAGCTTAAGCTCTTGACATGGAATGATGATGAAGGTAAAGCTGTTATGTGGCATTCGTCTGCACATTTGATGGCAGAAGCAATTGAAGCATTATATCCGGGTGTTAAATTTGGAATAGGACCAAATATTGAAAATGGTTTTTATTATGATATTGATTTTGGTGACAGAACAATATCTGAAAATGATTTCAAGAAAATTGAAGATAAGATGCTTCAATTGGCAAGAGAAAAACAAAAGTTCTCAAGAAAGCAAGTTTCAAAAGATGAAGCAATAAAATATTTTACTGAAAAAGGCGATGATTATAAGCTTGAGTTGATTAATGAGTTGGAAGACGGTGAAATAACTTTTTACGAATCAGGGAATTTTATTGATTTATGCCGTGGTCCTCATTTGACTGATACAAGCCCGATTAAAGCCGTTAAACTTTTAAATATTGCAGGAGCTTACTGGAGAGGTGATGAAAAACGTAAACAACTTACCAGGATATATGGAATAAGTTTTCCAAAGCAAAAAGAATTAACCCAATACTTGTATTTGCTTGAGGAAGCTAAAAAACGCGATCACAGGAAGATTGGAAAAGAACTTGAACTTTTTACTTTTTCACCAAGAGTTGGTCTTGGACTGCCTTTATGGCTGTCAAAGGGAACTGAATTAAAAGACAGGCTTGAGGGTTTCTTAAAAAATGTCCTGAAAAAACGGGGATATGAGTTAGTTTCAACCATGCACATCGGGAATGTGAATTTATATAAGCTGTCAGGTCATTATGATAAATTTGGTAAAGACTCTTTTCAGCCGCTTTCAACACCGGTTGAAGATGAGCAGTTCATGTTAAAACCAATGAATTGTCCACATCATTGTGAAATATATAATTTCAAACCACATTCATATAAAGACCTGCCGATTCGTATGGCAGAATTCGGCACTGTTTATCGTTATGAACAAAGCGGGGAATTACATGGATTAACCCGTGTTAGAGGGTTTACACAAGATGATGCTCATATTTTTTGTCGTCCCGAGCAGGTAAAAGAAGAATTTATATCAATAATTGACCTTGTTCAATATGTATATGGAATTTTGGGGTTTAAGGACTTTGTAACACAGATTTCTTTAAGGGATAATCAAAGCAAAGAAAAATATATTGGCAGCGACGAGAACTGGGTAAAAGCAGAGAAAGCAATTGTTGAAGCAGCAAAAGAAAAAGGATTACAATCAAAAATTGAATACGGTGAAGCTGCTTTTTATGGTCCTAAACTTGATTTTATGATAAAAGATGCTCTTGGCAGGAAATGGCAGCTTGGAACCATACAGGTTGATTATAACCTTCCGGATCGTTTTGATTTGACATATACAGGAAGTGATAATCAAAAGCACAGACCTGTAATGATTCACCGTACAATTTTAGGCTCAACCGAACGGGTTATTGCTGTTTTGATTGAGAATACTGCCGGCAAGTTCCCGTTATGGCTTACACCCGAACAGGTTATTATATTGCCAATCAGCGAAAAATATCATAATTATGCGAAAAAAGTTTTAAATTTGCTAAATAATTACGAACTTCGCAGCCTCATTGATGAGAGAAGTGAGAAAACCGGCAAAAAAATTCGTGACGCAGAATTGCAAAAAATCCCATATATGTTGATAGTAGGGGAGAAGGAAGAAAATGAAAATACAGTTTCTGTCAGAAAACAAGGCAAAGGTGATTTAGGAACTTATAAAATTGAAGATTTTGCAAAACTTGTTAATGATGAAATAAATGAATTAATAACATAACTAAAAAATTGGAGGAATAAAATATAGCAACACATTTTCACAGACGGGGATATCAAAGAAATTTCAGAAGAAAAGAATATCCACATAAAATCAATGAAAGAATTTTTTCACCTGTTGTAAGGTTGGTTGGTGATAATATTGAAACAGGTATATTTCAGTTAAAAGACGCTTTGGATATTGCTAAAGATTTAGGTCTTGATTTAGTAGAAATATCTCCTAATGCAAGTCCGCCTGTATGTAAAGTTATTGATTACAAAAAGTATCTGTACGAACAAAAGAAAAAACAAAAAGAGATAAAAGCTAAATCTGCTAAGGTAATTATAAAAGAGATCAGATTAGGACCCAACATTGATGATCATGATTTTAATTTTAAACTAAAACATGCCCAAAAGTTTTTACAGGATGGTGCTAAAGTTAAAGTAGATGTGTTCTTTAAAGGTCGTTCAATTATTTATAAAGAAAAAGGTGAAATTATTCTTTTAAGATTTGCTCAGGAATTGGAAGAATTTGGCAAGGTTGAAAATTTGCCAAAGATGGAAGGTAAAAGAATGATTATGATCATTGTCCCTAAAAAGTAAATTATTAATAAACTATATAAAACAAACAGTAATGCCAAAAATGAAAACCAAATCCGGTGCCAAGAAAAGATTTACAGTTACAGGCAGCGGTAAGATTAAAAGGAAGCATGCTTACAAAAGTCACATTCTGACAAAAAAATCTACTAAACGTAAACGTAATTTAACTTACTTTACAATAGTAGATAAAGCAGATGAGAAAAATGTAAGAGAAATGATTCAAAAGTAAAATTATTGTAGAACTTACTTTTAGCTGTAAGATCCCTGAATATCAGGGGCGCTAAAGTAAAAAAATTAAAAAAAATGCCAAGATCAGTAAATGTTGTTGCCTCAAGGGCACGCAGAAAAAAAATCATGAAAGAGACCAAAGGTCAGTTTGGTCGTAGAAAAAATGTTTGGACGGTGGCTAAAAATGCTTATGAAAAAGGGCTGTCTTATGCATACCGTGACAGAAGAAACAAAAAAAGAACATTCAGAGCTTTATGGATCCAGCGTATTAATGCAGGTGCAAGAGAATATGGGATGTCATACTCTGAATTTATGGGAAAAATCCATAAAAAGAAAATAAACTTAAGCCGTAAAGTGCTTGCAGACCTTGCAATGAATCATCCTAACGCATTTAAAGCAATAGTTGATGCGGTTAAATAAAAAAAACACCACCTTTTCGGGTGGTTTTTTTTATTATAATAAATGAAAAAATAACACACAAAATAACTTAGCGTAGCGAAGCTACAAACAAAATAGATATAATAGTTATGGAAAATAATAATGAAAGAAACAAAAAAACTGCAAAAGAACTTATAGAAGACGTTAAGAAGCAGTTTGAAATTGAAAAAAATAATATTGATAAATATGAATCCGGAAATAATCAAAACAGGGATTTTAAAGTAGGAAGGTTTTTTACATACAACGGTCCAAATTATTATCTTGACCGTCAGGCATTGGTTTTTAATATTTATATTGCACCGACAGGCGATTCCGTTGATTTTTATAAAAAAGAGATAACTAAGTTTTTCCCAAATCTTGCCGAAATAGAAACCCCTTATGTTATTGACCTTTTTGCTGAAACACTGATTCAGGTTTTAAAAATGGATATTGATTTGTATATCAATAAATATGCTATTTCAGGAATAGATGAAGAATATGTTGTTGCAGTTGAATATCTGGATGATATAATTGCCGAAGATTCGGTTTATCTCGTTAGCGACTGGTTTAAAGCTATAAGTGATGATAAATATTTTGATTTTGAAAAAGAATTCCTGAAACTGCAGGGTGAATTTAATAAAACCCTTTTTGGTGGCCCAACCATTTATTCTCTTGTTGAAGCAGGCTTAAAACGAGAGATCCCCGTGTTTTATTTATTTGAAGAAAATCAGTTTCAGTGGGGATATGGTTGCAAACAATTAAGAGGAAGGTCAACAACATTTCATACCGACGGAATAAAAGACACTGAGTTTACAATGTATAAAGATATGGTGGGTGATTTTTTGATGATATGCGGATTTCCTACACCTGTCGGGAAAAATTGTTATGACGAACAAGAAATTGTTGATGAAGCCTTAAAACTGGGCTTTCCTGTTGTTGTTAAGCCTGTTGCAGGTCATAAAGGACAAGGTGTTGTAACAGGAATTAAATCGGAAGATGAAGTCAGAAAGGCATATCAGAATATTATTGAAATGTCTGAAAAAGAAGGAGTCAATTTTGAGGGCGCTCTTGTTCAGCAACAAATTTACGGAACAGACCACAGATTGCTGGCTGTTGGCGGAAAATTTGCCGCAGCCCTTGAAAGAGTCCCTGCATTTGTTGATGGTGATGGAAACAAAACTATTAAGGAACTTATTATTGATGAGAATGATAAAGAAATCCGGTTGGATAATGCCCGTTCGCCATTGGCAAAAATTCATATTGATGATGATTTGGAAGAGTTTCTTTCTTTACAGGATTTATCATTGAATTCGGTGCCCAAAGATGGGGAGAGGATAGTTTTACGAAGAGTGGCAAATATTTCAGCAGGTGGTGTGTCAATCAATGTTACTGATAATATTCACCCGGCTAATGTTAAAATGGTTGAAGATATTGCAGGTTTTTTAAAAGTTAAATGTTTGGGTATTGATGTTTTAGCTGAGGACATTTCAAAACCATGGACTGACGGTAATTTCGGGATCATTGAGATAAATTCAGGTCCCGGAGTTTTTATGCATCTTGCTCCTGCATTCGGCGACTCAATTGATGTTCCCGGGATAATTATGAAATCACACTTTAATGAACCCGAATTTTCACGTATCCCGATAATTGCAGGTAATAATATTTCACAGGAATTATCTGATAAAATTTATAAAAAACTTAAAGAAATAAAACCTGATATTTATTTTTCAAGTTTAACTGAAAAAGGAGTTTGCTTTAACACTGAATATTTCTTTAAAAATAAAGATCATAATCAGAATGTTAAAATTATCCTGAGAAATCCTAAAACGGAATTTGCTTTATTCACGCATAATGTAGATGATATTTTTGATTATGGTATGCTTCATAAAGGTGCGGATATTGTAATTTTAAATAATGCAGGTGAAGCCGAAGAAAAAGCTTTGAAAAATCAAATACTTCCCGGTACAATTTTAATTGAGGTTAAGGATAATGAGATAAATGTAATTAAGGATGATGAGATAATTGAAAAAAATACCTGTGAGAATAAAGAAGAAGTTGATGGAAAAATACTGAATATTATTTCTCAGGAATTATCTGATCTTATAAATAAGTATAATTAACCCATCCCATACTTCTTCATCCTTCTATCTAACGACTGCCAGGAAATATTAAGCAGGGCAGCAGCTTTGGATTTATTATTATTTGCTTTATCTAATGCTTTGGTGATTAATTTGTGCTCAACTAATTCTATGTCTAATATTTCATCCGTACCATTAATATTTTGGTTTTTAGCAAGATTATTTTTACTGATTGTCTGAAAATGTTTTAGACATAATTTATCGTCGTCGCACAAAATCATTGCTCTTTCAATCATATTTTTTAATTCTCTGATATTGCCTGGAAAACTATATCCGGTTAGTTCTTTTAAGATGTCTTTATCAATATTTTTAATAGGTTTTGCCATTTTTTTTGAATAATTTTTAATAAAATAATTCAATAGCAAATGAATGTCTTCTTTTCTTTCCCGCAAAGGCGGAATATGAATTATAAACGAACATAGACGGTGATACAGGTCAAACCTGAATTTTCTTTCATTGCTCATTTTTTCAATGTCCTGGTTTGATGCGGCGATAACCCTTACATCAACATCTATTGACTTATGCGAACCAACCCTGGTTATCTTTTTTTCTTCCAGCACTCTTAATAATTTTGCCTGTTGGTTCATTGGCATATCACTTATTTCATCTAAAAACAGAGTACCTTTATTGGCAATTTCAAACCATCCCGATTTATCTTCGGTTGCTCCTGTAAATGATCCTTTTTTATGACCGAAAAATTCGCTTTCAAATAAACTTTCAGGTATTGCTGAACAATTTACCGAATGAAAATAATGGCTGTTCCTATCACTCAGATAGTGAATTCCGCGTGCAACAAGTTCTTTACCTGTTCCGCTCTCGCCGGTTATCAATACTGAAGTTGTATCTGTTTTGGCAACTTTTGTCATTAGGTCAATAACATTATTCAAAGCAGAACTGTTTCCCAACAATCGTTGTCCGATATTTTCATAAAGCTCTTTTGAAAGTAGCGAATAATTTTGTTCAGCTTCTTTTAATTTATGATTAAGGGTGATAAATTTTTTGGTTCGTTCAATTGCATTATTTACTTCAATTAATCTGAATGGCTTTTGGAAAAAATCAGATGCACCCAAACGCATTGCATCTATTACGCTGTTCATATCGCCATGCCCTGATATCATTATAACTTCAATTTCGGGGTATTGTTTTTTAATTTTTTTTAAAACACTCAATCCATTCATCTCAGGAAGTTTTATATCTAAGATGGCAATGTCAATTTCGGTTTGTTTTAAAATATTAAATGCTTGTGAAGGCAAGCCGGCTTTTGAGACTCTATAATTATTTCCAAGTAAAAATTCTTCAATTTCATCTCTTACTCTTTTTTCGTCATCCAGTACTAAAATGTTAATTTTTTTCATCATGTAATTGTTTTTAACACAGGTTTTAACAAATTTTGAAATAATCCCGAAAGCTTTCGGGATGTCATTTGTCATTTTTAATATTTATTTAAACTCTTGGATATTATTGACAGACATTAATTAGTGCCCGTCTATAAAGTCAGATTTTTTTGATTTAAGAACAAGGATTAACGATCCATACGGACAAGTTTTATGATTTTAGAAGTATTTGAAAATCATAAATCTAAAATCTGCAATCCTTGTTCGTAAATCAATTTTTAATAAATACTTCGACATTATGGACAAACACTAATTA
>JAUWKH010000081.1 GCA_030614305.1 Bacteroidota bacterium | reverse complement strand
CAGATTTTTGACTCACAGGAATAGCCTTAGCTATTTCGAGAATCAAAAATCGAGCATTGCCTTTAATCAAAGTAGTTTGGCTTCGTAATAGATCAATTTGTGAATTAAGCAGGTTAAGGATAAAATCATCTTTTTATTAATTAAATTTTTAAGAACTATGAAAAAATTATTAATTATTTTTATATTTATAGTAAGCACACTATCATATTCTTATGGGCAATGTGTGCAGTGTGATGGACAAACTGCAAGCGGCACAAATGCCAGTATCATCGGACCAAATAATACAGCATCAGGAGCCGGTTCAATAGCAATGGGAGGGAATTCTCATACTTCTGGTCTGAGTGCAATAGCAATTGGAGGTATGCTTCAGGCTACTAATCCATATTCTTTTGTTATAGGTACTGGAGGAACTCCTTCAAAAAAACTTATTAATGGTTATGCCGAATCCCTTATGATTGGCTTTAACAGTATAAAGCCGACATTGTTTATAAGCACATCTCCAAGCAACCTGCAATATGACCGGACAGGTAAAGTAGGTATTGGCATTGCAGGTGATATTAGTAATCCTTTGTTGGCCAAACTTCATGTTCGATCGGACGATGACGAGCCTGCCAATTTATTTCTTGAACCTACCAACTGGACAAGCGACTGTAATGCCGAAATATGGCTTGGTAATCAGGCACACGGCATCAGCGCCGAAGTAAATCAGGGACTTGTATTCAAAACCGAGAATTACTATCTGTTTAACCAGGGGAATATTGGCATTGGCACACCTGAACCGTGTTCAAAACTACAAGTTACGGATGGTGATATTTTTATTGAAGACATTAACAGTGGAATTATTATGAAATCACCGGATGGCAATTGCTGGAGAATTTCAATTGACAATAACGGCAACTTTGTTTCAACATCAATCACCTGTCCTTGTAATTCAGGTAATGTTCCTGAACAAAAAAATAATCAGGAAATAAATATATATCCAAATCCAGCACAAAATATCGTTAATATTGAAATTATATCACAAAAAACAAAATATTTTAATATTGAAATCTATACCATTCAGGGAAAACTGATTTTTATGAAACAATATAAAACAAGCCCATTATCCATTGATATTTCGGATCTATCAAATGGCATATATATGCTCAAAATAAAAGACGAAAACGGGAATGTAATTAAAAATGATAAAATTGTAAAAAATTGATTCACTCAAACATTCCATAATCATATAACCGGGTTTATTACTCTAAAAAATAAAAAGCCCCGCACTATTAAAGTACGGGGCTTTTTAAAAAATCTGTTAAACCTATGAATTATTCAAGCTAAATCTAAGCTTTATCTGTTTATTTTTTATCATCATCTACTTCTTCAAAGTCAACATCAGTTACTTCGTCATCTCCTGAAGTACTTTTGGGTTCTTCTGTAGTTGGTCCTGCACCGGGTTGTCCTTGCGGTTGATCTTGTGCCTGAGTGCTTTTATACATCTCTTCACTGGCAGCCTGCCACATTGTATTTAATGAATTCAAAGTTGTATCAATTGCAGCAAGATTTTTACTTTTATGTGCTTCTTTTAATTCTGCCAAAGCTTTTTCAATAGATTCTTTTTTATCTGCAGGAAGTTTATCGCCGTATTCTTTTAATTGTTTTTCGGTTTGGAAAATCAAAGCATCAGCACTGTTTAATTTATCAATTTCTTCTTTGGCCTTTTTGTCGGCTTCCTCATTAGCTTTAGCTTCATCTCTCATTCTTTGGATTTCAGAGTCTGTCAATCCGGAAGAAGCTTCAATACGTATATTTTGTGATTTTCCTGTGGCTTTATCTTTTGCATTTACGTTCAAAATTCCATTTGAATCAATATCAAAAGTAACTTCAATTTGAGGTATTCCTCTTGGAGCAGGCGGAATTCCATCTAAATGGAAACGTCCGATACTCTTGTTTTGGCTTGCCATTGGTCGTTCTCCCTGAAGTACATGAATCTCAACAGATGGTTGATTATCGGATGCAGTAGAGAAAGTTTCTGATTTTTTCGTAGGAATAGTTGTGTTTGCTTCAATTAATTTTGTCATAACACTGCCAAGTGTTTCAATACCAAGTGAAAGCGGAGTAACATCAAGCAATAACACATCTTTAACTTCTCCTGTTAAAACACCACCTTGTATAGCAGCACCAATAGCTACTACTTCGTCAGGATTTACTCCTTTTGAAGGTTCTCTTTTAAATAAATCCTTAACAACTTTTTGGATTATAGGAATTCGGGTTGAACCGCCAACAAGTAATACATCGTCAATATCAGCAGTTGTCATTCCGGAATCTTTTAATGCAATTTTACAAGGTTCAATAGTTTTCCGAACAAGGTCATCAATAAGCGAGTCAAACTTTGCACGTGTTAATTTTTTCACTAAGTGCTTAGGAATTCCATCAACCGGCATAATGTAAGGAAGATTGATTTCAGTTTCCGTTGAACTGGAAAGTTCAATCTTGGCTTTTTCAGCAGCTTCTTTTAAACGTTGTAAAGCCATTGGGTCTTTCCTGAGGTCAATGTTTTCATCTTTTAAAAACTCATCAGCAAGCCAGTCAATAATGCAGTAGTCAAAATCATCACCACCTAAGTGTGTATTTCCGTTTGTAGATTTTACTTCAAAAACACCATCACCTAATTCAAGGATTGATATATCAAAAGTACCTCCACCAAGATCATAAACAGCAATTTTTATATCTTTGCTTTTCTTTTCCAGTCCATAAGCAAGTGCAGCAGCAGTAGGCTCATTGATAATTCTTTTAACTTTTAATCCGGCGATTTCACCGGCTTCTTTTGTAGCCTGACGCTGAGAATCACTAAAATATGCAGGAACAGTAATTACAGCTTCTGTAATTTCCTGACCAAGATAATCTTCAGCAGTCTTTTTCATTTTTTGAAGTATCATAGCCGAAATTTCCTGAGGAGAATATTTCCTGTCACCAATTTTTATTCTTGGTGTATTATTATCACCTTTTACTGCATCAAAAGGAACTCTTTTAACTTCTTTTAAAACCTGATCATAAGTTTCTCCCATAAATCGTTTTATAGAGAATATTGTGTTTTTAGGATTGGTAATTGCCTGGCGTTTTGCAGGATCACCAACTTTTCTTTCACCATTTTCTGTAAATGCAACTATCGAAGGGGTGGTTCTTCTTCCTTCACTGTTAGGAATAACCACAGGTTCACTACCTTCCATAACTGCAACACATGAATTTGTTGTTCCAAGATCAATTCCAATAATTTTTCCCATTTTTATATGATTTTATTTGATTATTAATAATTTTTTTAAATTTTACATATTCTTCTCAATGATTATGCCATCTTTTAATTATCAGTATTTTGCAGATTAATTTAAATATTTATAAATAATGGCTGATATTTGTAAATGTTATATAACAAGCTGATATTGTATTGATTAAACTCAATTAAATATTTTTAAGTGATAAAATATTATATAAGTTTTTTTATTAAAACTGTCAAATATTGTGACAAAAAGGCAGGGAGTTTAGAGTTTAGATTTGGGATTTTAGATTTGTGATTTGGGAGTTTAGATTTTAGATTTGGGAGTTTAGATTTTAGGTTTGGGAGTTTAGATTTGGGATTTTAGATTTGGGATTTGTGATTTGTGATTTGTGATTTTAGAATTTATTATTTCAATTGATAAAACTTAATGTTTAAGTCTACCAATAGAGCATATGATTCGGCGTGAAGCAGTTTGGAACGAATTTTTTTATATCTTGCCGAGAAAACCCCAATACCGTTAACAACATTTGAATATTCAGGTTTTACCTGAACTATACTGTTTGATGGCTCATTAACTTCAATGTAAGTGTTAAGGTCTTCACCTGCAACTGAGAAAATAAAATCAATATCTCCGGGGTACCTGTAAATAACATCAGCTTCTTTTGCAGGGTCTTTATAAGGGATATTATTTTCGCAAATGCTAAAAAAACTTTCTCCCAAATACAAAAGTTCCATTTCTTCTCCACCCTGTAATGACTGTGTTTTTTTTGTTCCCAAAAACCAGTCAACATACCTGTAAGTAGTATCAGGATTGTCAACACTTTTCTCAATAAAATTAAACCTGATTATTACTTCAAATCTTTTTCCGTTTTTAGAAGAACTCCATTCAGCAGCAGATTCTGATGAATAAGTAAACTTTATAAAAGCACTTCCTGCACTTGGTTTGATTATATTAAAATCATGTACAAGTTCGGTTTCTGAAGTAACTTGTTTTTCGCCGACTTGTATTTTTAATTTATATTTAAAATCGTCATTTAAAGGTTCTTCGGTTTTATATAATAGTTGATATGGATTATAAAATAATCCAGGCTCTTTATTATCAATAGTTACTGTATCCAACTGGAAAGTATTAAGTAAGTTGTCACTTGCCCATTCTTCAATTTTAACATCTAGCATTTCAGCATAATTGCTTGAATCTTCAACTTTCGCCATAATCAGGGCATTTCCTTCTCCTAAAAAAGCTTTATTGATTTTCAGATATGTTATGCTATCCTGGTTCAGTAATCCATAAACAACAGTTACATCTTCATAATCGGCAATTATATCAATATCTGTTTCACAAGCACTAAAAAGTAATCCTGTGAATAAAATTATTATTGCGAAATTTATTTTTTTCATAGCTGCAAAAATATAAAATAAAATTGAAATACTTTATATAAATTATTACATCTTTAAAAAATAGTAAAAAATTATTCATTTTAAAATAGATTTGCAGTATGTTTGTAAACTGAACGAAACCGTTAATTGCAAATTTTTAAATTGAAATTATCATGACAAAAGCAAATATAGTTACAAAAGTTACAACACACATTTTGCAGGGAATGAAATTGAAGGGTGAAAAAATTGCAATGTTGACAGCTTATGATTATTCAATGGCAAGATTACTTGATGAGGCAGGAATAGATATTATTCTTGTTGGTGATTCTGCATCAAATGTGATGTCGGGTTATAAAACCACATTACCAATAACTCTTAACGAAATGATTTACCACGCCACTGCAGTTATGCGTGCCGTTTCAAGAGCTTTGGTAGTTGTTGACCTGCCTTTTGGAACATATCAGGGAAATTCAAAAGAAGCTTTACATTCAGCCATCCGTATTATGAAAGAAGCAGGTGCAAATGCCGTAAAAATGGAGGGTGGCAAGGAAATTATCGAATCCGTTGACAGGATACTCTCTGCAGGTATTCCTATTTTAGGACACTTAGGATTAACCCCACAATCTATTCATAAATTCGGAACTTATATTGTAAGGGCAACAGATAAAAAAGAAGCTGATAAATTAGTTGAAGATGCCCATTTACTTGAAAAAGCCGGTTGTTTTGGAATTGTATTGGAAAAAATCCCTGCCAAACTTGGCACCCGCGTAACAAAAGAATTAAAAATACCAATAATCGGAATCGGAGCAGGCAACGGCGTTGACGGTCAGGTTTTAGTATTGCATGATATGCTCGGTATTACTCAAAAGTTCTCTCCAAGATTTTTAAGAAGGTATCATAATCTTAGTGAAGAGATCAAAGGGTCTGTCAGGGCATATATTGACGATGTTAAATCAGTAAATTTTCCTAATGAAAAGGAACAGTACTAAAACTTACGGTAATTTAGAATATAGCTTTGTAAATTAATTTAAAAAGGTTGAGGCTCCATACGGACTCCTTTCAGTCGTAAGGCTAAGGCTGAGGAAAAGAAAATTTTCTATATGAATTACTCTCTTCAAAACAAGATACTATATGAAGATAATCATCTGATAATCATAAATAAAAATCCTTCCGAAATTGTACAGGGTGATAAAACCGGTGATGAACCACTTGTTGAAAAGATAAAACAATACATAAAGATCAAACACAATAAACCCGGAAATGTTTTTTTAGGTGTAGCTCACAGGTTAGACCGTCCGGCAAGCGGTATTGTAATTTTTGCTAAAACCGGCAAAGCTCTTGCAAGATTAAATTCAATTATAAAAAATCGTGAAATCAATAAATTTTATTGGGCAATTATAAAAAACAAACCTCCAGCCGAATCAGGCTTTTTGAAGCATTATTTGATAAAAAACGAAAAAATAAATAAATCAACAGCTTATCACAAAGAAAAACCCGGAACTAAAGTTGCTGAATTAAATTACAAATTAATTAACACAAGTAACAATTATTATCTTCTTGAGATAGAATTATTAACAGGCCGTCACCATCAGATAAGAGCACAACTTGCAAAAATCGGCTGCCCGGTTAAGGGAGATTTAAAATACGGTTTCCCGCGTTCAAACAAAGATGCTTCAATTAGTTTACATGCAAGAAAAGTTGAGTTTATTCATCCTGTAAGCAAAGAAAAAATCTCAATCACCGCCTCACCACCTGATGATCCTTTGTGGAGTTATTTTGTTAAACTGAAATAAAATGGATGTTAATTATTGATTAATAGTTTCAGTCTTCCCCCGAAAGCTTTCGGGGTCAGTCTTCAGTCCTCCTCAGCCTATTAGTTGCCGATTGCTGACTGCCGACTGCCACTGCCACCTTGCTTATGGTTCGTCTTCGCTCACCATGACTAATAACTTTTAAACTAAGATAAAGTCAAACTGAGCGTAGACGAAGTTTGCTGCTTCATTATTCATTGTTAAAGTTTCCAACCTAACAGCTTGGAAAAAACCTGTTAGGTTAAGTAATTAAAAGAGGTGCTGTTAAACAAATTGCTAAGCTTAAGATTGTGATTATTCTTTTAATTATTTTCATAATTATTTTGGTTGATCCATACGGACTCCCTACGGTCGTTGATCCATACGGACTCGCTACGGTCGTTGGATGAAGTGTTATTGTGTTTCCTTGTTTTGGCTAAATTTCTTAATTCGTAATTCGTAATCCGTAAATTTTTTAATGGTCATTAATTTCTTACTACCTACTATCAATATAGGACTGCAAATTGCTGACTGCAGACTGCCGACTGAAGACTGCCACTGCTCCTGCCACTTTGTTTCAATAGTAATTCAATTGTCATTCGATAGTCATTCAATTATCATTCAATTGTCATTCCACCAAATTTTTCTTTTTCTTTTTATAAAATTTATACCCTCTAAAGCCACCGTAAGCTGCTCCCAATCCAAGCAAAATAAATAATCCGCCGCCAATCGGTGCTCTTCCTCCTTCCTGGTTAGTTGTCGAATTATGATCAGTTGGAGGAGGAGGGCCGGGTCCCTCAGCAAATATATCAACTGTCGTAAATGTTATGGAGATAAGAACTATTAACAGAATTTAGTTTAATATTTTCATTT
>JAUWKH010000089.1 GCA_030614305.1 Bacteroidota bacterium | reverse complement strand
TTCCGGCACAATTAATATGATAAAATTACTGAACATGTGTTCATCACGTAAAAAGAAAAATGTAATAAATAAGATTGAAAAAATCCCCATAAAAAAACTTCCTGTTGCACTTAGCAGATTTTTGAATACATCTGAGAAAGTTGCAATAGTAATTATTGATTCAATTTGTGCTTGTATGGCACTTATAATAGTTTCGTCTGCATTGATTATATTATGTTTAATCAGAAAATCCTGAATTAATGTTATGTTGCCTTTGAAATATTCCCCTACTTCATTAGTATTAATATTAGATATCATATTTGCCTGATTTGTTATCAATGGCACGAAGAACCAGATAAAGCATATAAAAACTAAAATTATTGCCAACAATGTTATAAGGGCATTCAATGAGTGTGGGATTGAAAATTTTCCAATTTTTATTTTATCCAAAAACTTTAACAGAGGTTGACCAATGAATGATATTACAACAGAAACTAAAACATATATTACAATATTTGAGAAATACCATACCATAAATGCTGCAAGCACTATCCCGATAATTAGAAATAATAAGTGGTATTTTTTTAGCATAACGAAAAGTTTTGGTGTAAATTTTAAAATTCCCTGCAAGTTAAATGTTTTCAGTTAGTTTTTTCACTGCCCTGAACTGGCTCAGGAATTCTTTAGCAACAATCCTGATAAATGTATAAGTAGGTATTGCAATCATCATACCTTTAAATCCTGCTGTTGTCCCTGATATCAGAAGTATAAGGAATATCTCAAGCGGGCTTGCTTTAACGCTTTTTCCATATATCAGCGGTTGAAAAATCAATCCGTCGCAGGCATTAATTATAAAATATGTTAAACCTATCTTTAAAACAAGTGGAAGTATTAAAATATGAACATCAACACTTAAAGCACTTGTAACACCAATGACCACTGCCAGTGTTAGCCCTATCATTGGTCCGATATAAGGAATTATGACAACAAGACCGGCAAAAAATCCGATAAGCATGGCATTATGTACCCCCCATAAGGTCATTGCAATGCTTATAAGGGTCATCATTAAAGTAATATCGCATATTAATCCGATAAAATATCGTTGTAATAATTTTTTGCATTTGGATAATACCCTTTGGGTTTTATCATGATATTTTTCATTTACCAAAAGCAAAATAATATTTTTAAATAAATTTCTGTCCTCTAAAAAGAAAAATGTAATAAATGCAACTGAAAATGATCCAACGAAAAATACTCCTGTTTCACTTAATATATGTTTAATAATACCCGAGAATGTTGCAATACTTACTATAGATTCCAGCCGTTGACCAAGATAATGTGCTAAGGATTCATTAGCTCCCATTATATTATACCTTA
Source organism: Bacteroidota bacterium (assembly GCA_030614305.1). Classification (GTDB taxonomy): domain Bacteria; phylum Bacteroidota; class Bacteroidia; order Bacteroidales; family JADFUO01; genus JADFUO01. The sequence continues at coordinate 5,726 of JAUWKH010000089.1, read as the reverse complement.
CTAATAACTCCTTCAGTTCCTTTAAAGGTTCCTTAAATTCTTCAGCAATGGCAGCAAGGTTAAGCTGTGATATCATTTCAGCTTCCCGAATAAATAATGGCACGAAGATCGCGAAAATGGAAAGAAAAAAAACAATCATTATTAATAATGCCAATAAGGCACTCAATACATGTGGAATTTTAATTCTATCAAATAATTGAACCAATGGCTGCCCGATAATTGAAAGTACCGCAGCTACTAAAATATAAATTACTATTGCAGAATAAAACCACATTAAAAATCCTACAGCAAGGATTATTAAGATGTAGAAGAATAAACGATATTTTTGAAACATAGTTTTAAGATTTGCTGTAAAGATAAAATATTTTTTTAAAAGTCATAGCATTCTTTACGAAAACTCTAATCAGGGTTTTAAGGATGGAAAAGTTATTGTGAATTTCCATGCAAAGTTATCAGAGACTTTATCAAAAGAATAAGGACCATACCGGTAATAAACACCGGCACCAATAGAATACAGCCTTATGTTAATTAAATTATTAAGTAACAATCCGCTTTCATAATATCCGTTTTCCATTGTTTTGATATCAGTATTAAAATGCATGCCCTTATTGTTTAATGAACCGAAGCCAATATTGGCAGCAACTGCAATTTCGGGATGAAAAAATTTGGAGTGAACAAGTAATTTCCCAAAATTATGAGTAAAATATAGTGCCACATATTTGTTTGAAAGAAATTCGTTCATCTGCATGGTTGCAAAACTGTTGGATGCAAAAATCGTGAACTTGCGATAACTTCCGTTTCCATTGTATAAATTGCAATATGGTAGATAACTGTCAATGTAACCCGCCATTACACTAAAAGATAATTTTCCTAAATATTTAAAATAAAACGATTTTTCAAGTTTAAGGTCAAAGCGGTTGTAAGCAAATTCTCCGTTAAAGAGATTGTTAAAACCTTTTGTATATTGAAACCATAATATCGGATAATTAGTACCTAATGAAATATTTGCGCGTCTTGTTCTCAGGAATTTTTCTTTATAAGCATACCGGAATCCAACCGCTAGTTCAGTAAAATTAAATTCATCAACTAGTACTGTAACATTATCTTCTTTTAATCCGTATTTATAATTTCCATAAGCTTGTTTAAATGACCGGCTAAGTGAAACATTCAGTTTCATATACCTTAACGCCCTGAAACTTAATGCCGCCTGATAATGTTCGGTTTTATTCATTCTTTTTATTAATAATCTTCTGAAATTATCAGTGCTAATTAATTCTTTGTTATCATCATAAAAGCTAACTCTGCCGCTTTCAACAGCATCATTAAAATAATCAAATTTTACTTCAAATTCAGAATTGCGATGAAGTAAAAAACTAATATCTCCTCCATATTTAGCGGTTTTATCTTTAAAGCCGTATCCCCAGTATCCGCCGACTTTAATAAATTTTGAAATTCTGTCGTTGGTGTGTAAGCCAAGACCCAGTGAAAATCCTTCGTAGCTGTTATATTTTACAAATTTGTTAATATCAATATCAAAATATCCCCATGGAATACGGCCTGTCATAAGTGTTTCAAAGGATTTTGTTAACTTATCAAAGTTTTCTGCTTTACCTATGCTGTCAATATAATGATATGTTTTAATTTCCTTCTCGTTAAGACTGTCTTTACGATATGTATTCCAGAAATTTTCCGGCTTTTTATGAGCATCTGCTTCAACTTCAACTTCAATATTGTTAAATTCTTTCCTGATCAGTTCGGGATTCAGAACGATATCCTCTAAATAGCTTTTACCGATTCCCATTAGTTTATATGCTTTATTACCATCCGAGACTCCGATACTGCCAAAAATAATATCAGTATTTAATTGTACGGGAAACCATTGTTTTCCGTCAATCATTTCATACATCTGCTGGATTTTTATTTTTGTCAGGATTTTTTCATTTGCCGGTTCAGCAATTACATTTTGTATTGCCCAACCATTTGAATTTATTGAGAGAATACCCTTCATTCCGTCAAAATTGGTGTTTTTTCTCGGACGGTATGAAATAATAAAAACTGTGTCATTATTTTCAGTGTAGGTAGTATCTTCAAGCAGGAAAAGATATTTATTGGTGCTGCCTTTACTTATGGGATTGATATAGTTTTTACTGAATATCCTGATAATTTCATTATAAAATGAAAAAGATTGCATTTGTGATATCATAAAAACAATGATAGGGTCTTTTAAACCTGATATTCTTGTTGCGATAACCTTTTCGTGATTTTTATCAGGATATAGAAATTTTCGCTCGGTTACTGTTTCCATCAGGAAAATATGTTGCCTGTCAAAAAAATCCTTTATTTTGATTTCTGAAGTATCAAGCAATGAAGTATCTTTTTTAAGTATTGAATCAATATCTGCAGTAAATATCATTTTATCATAGGAAGTATAGGAAAATGAATGAAGTTTCTCTGGGTTATTCAAATCCCTGTTTGTAATTACATTTTTAATAATACGATGAGCGGGATTTATACCGGGAAAGACCACTATTTCAGGAAGCAGAATATCATTTCTTTCAAGTTCGATTAAAATATTTACCTGATCATCAGTTATAAGATATGTCTTTGATTCGTAACCAACATAACTAAGTTTTAATGATTTAATGGGTTGCTGGTAATTTAATTGAAATTTTCCGTCAATATCAGTTGTACCGCCGTAGTTCCCATCATTGATAATAATATTTACAAATGCAAGGGGTTCTTTGGTTTTGGAATCAATAACGTTTCCTGAAATTGAGTAATCCTGGCCAAAGGTTAGCAGATTAACACAAAAAAACATTATCAGCAATATTTTTTGAATAAGAGACATTTTAATAGAGAATTATTAAGGGGTTTACAAGAACAGTATTAATTATATAAAAAGTGCCTGTCCATAAAGCCAAACAAATTTTGAAATAATCCCGATAGCTATCGGGACCAAATAACAAATCACAAATGACAAATAAATTCCAAATATCAATGATCAAAACTTGTCCGTATGGATGTTCAAAAAAACTATGAAACTGTTTTGGTTATTGAATTTTCGAACATTGTAATTTATCCATACGGACAAGTTTTGAGATTTGGTGCTTGTCATTTGTGATTTTTAATATTTATTTAAACTATCGGACTTTATTGACGTACACTATTTAATCTACAAATATACTTATAATACTCTTATTTTAATCGAGCACTGCAAAATATTTTTCAAGTTCTTTAAGTGTGTCCTTATCGGTTTGAATATCATGCACAATATCACCTTCATGAAGCACAACGATTCGTTCGCAAACTTCTGTAACATGGTTCAAATCGTGACTTGATATTAATATTGATACATTATTTTTTTCTTTAAGCTTTTTTAATATATTTTTCAAGCGTATTTGTGTTGAGGGATCAAGGCTGTTAAAAGGTTCGTCAAGCACAAGTATTTCGGGATTACCCATCAAAGCTGCTGCTACCCCCACTTTCATCTGATTACCTGCAGACAGGTCGCGGATGTACTTTTTTTTGTCCAATACCTGTCCGTCAAAAAATTCTTCATAGTTTTTCAAAAAATCATCAATATCGCCTTTTGACAAACCTTTGGTATTACCAACAAAATCAAAATATTCTTCAGGGGTAAGAAAATCAATTAAAAATCCTTCGTCAAGATAAGAGCCTGTAAATGATTTCCAGTTATTACTTTTTGCAACATTTTTATTGTCTATCCATACTCCTCCTGAATTTGGTCTAATCAGGTCAAGTATCAATCTGAAAAATGTTGTTTTTCCTGCACCATTATTTCCTACCAATCCAAAACTTTCACCCTTTTTTATTTTTAAATCCGGAATATTTAAAACTGTTATTCCAGTATAATTTTTTGTCAATTCTTTAGATTCAATCATGTTTATATGCTTTTTGTAGATTATTATAAAATCGGAATTAAAATGAATACGTTTGAAGTTTGATGTTTGAAGTTATTTCGGCAATCCGCAACCCATAATAATATAGTCATTTGCCAATTTTTTAATTTTCATCATTCCATCACTCCACAATTCCTGTTTTTTATCCTTTCTCCCTAAAACCTTCAGCCATAATATATTTTCGTTTATAAAATTGTTTTGTAATTATTTTTAATATTGATTTATTAAATAATAATCCGGAAATTCCTAATAATCCAATAACTATTAATCCTGTATAAGGAACTCCAAAATAATTAAAAGGTAAATAGATGAATATCGGAAGTAAAAATGCAGGTAACAAGACAAGCCAGTTTGATGCTCCCATTCCCTGGTAATTAAATGTAGCTCCTTTACTTAAGTCCATGCTTTTTTTGTTGAGCGTGGCATTATATAGTAATACAAAAGATAATACCCCAATATTAAAAAGAAAGGTAACAAAATTGATAAATAATATTTTAACTCCGAACAACACATAAGGAATAGTTAAGATAAAGCTTAAAGTGCAAATTAACAGTGCTATAATAAACTTTACACGTATATATTTTTCCATATCAATATTACTTGTCAGAATGTTGTCGAAATACCTGCCTTCCCAACTGAAAGCATAATTCAGGTAATTTAGCATAAGTCCGCCGGTCATAAATATCCCGACAAATATTAAAAATCCGAAACCTTCGCTGTATACTTCCTGTGGATAGAAAAACAAGCCATAAAGTAAAAATAACGGCGTCATATAAATAATTGTTTTTGTACGTTTATTACGCCAAAATAATTTCATATCCAAAGCAATAATATCGCCTGTAATTCCAAGACTTTGCAGGTATTTGATTTTTGAAATCGCATCGGTTTTCTTTCCTTTTTTTGCACTGATCTCTTCGGGATATAAATGTGATCGTAAAAAGAAATAGTTTAAACAATAAAGAAAAATAAATATTAAAGCAGGTATAATAATAAAATACGGATAATCAAGTATGTACCCAAGAGCTTTAGTTGAAAGCCCGGAAAATGAAATTATTTTAAAATAATCAAGTAAAAGCAGTGCAGCTATAAACAACCCGAAAAAACCTACTATTTTGGCATTGGCAACTAATTGTTTTTTAAGATAGACAATCAGTAAATTATTGGAAAGAACTAACATGACTATTGATAAAAGCCACACCCAAACTGTTGATAAGGGATAAAACTGACTAAGCTGAAAAATTGCAAATGGGATAATAAAAAATAATGGTAAAAAATTAAAAAAGCTCAGGAAAGATTTAATTAGCACATAATTAATCAATGAAGATTTTTTTACAGGCAAGTGCAGATATGGCTGGATTGCAAGTGTCGGCACATTTTGCATAAAGAATCTTAAAATAAAAGCAAAAGCAAAATAATAGCCAATAAAACCATTGAATTTTAAGACAGGATCAGAATCGGGAAAAATCTCCTGCCATTTGTTAGCGAGATAAATTCCCCCGACTAATACTTCGAGGATGAGGATAAAAACAAAAAAACCGAGAATAATATTTATAATAAGATTTTTTTGCCAAATCGTTGACCTGAACGATTGTTTAAATTGGTGACGAATAAACCATTTTACCATAATTTTATTTGTTTTTAAATTGACTAAGTAGGTTGATTAAGCAATAATTGTGCAAATATTTCTTGTGTAAAGCAAATCAATATCTTATCAAAATTGTTAATCAATTTTAGTGTGTAAAAATATGTATAAAATGTTTAATAATGAACATAAATAGTTCGGTTTCGCACACTTTGAATTATTTT
>JAUWKH010000372.1 GCA_030614305.1 Bacteroidota bacterium | reverse complement strand
TTTGCTCTCCACTCTGAGCAATCATACTGATCGCTGGCTGTGAGATATTGAGCTTCGGAGCTAAATCCGCCATTGTGAACCCCAACTCTCTAACCGCTCAGTAACGGAAAAACTTCTTGATTGACTTTTACCGGTTACTTTCCAGGCTGAAATATTTTTCTTCGCTCGATGCCTCTTACAATAATATGGTGAAGGGCACCAGGAAGATCAATACGGGCGTTACATGGCGTGTCAGAACCATATCATATATCAGAAAAATAGAAACTTATAATTTAAGGGGCGTCCCGCAACCCTGCATATCCAAAAGGGCAATTGATATGGTAACCTCCTTTCAGGTTACTAGATAACGGCCTCGAACCTCGCACACATTAGATATTGATTCGCCGCGAGAGAACTTTTTTCATGGTTCTATTTCTTTGTTTTTCTTTTGCATGCCATATAGTGCGTAAACAATTCCCAAAACAATAAGTAACACTAAAATTACACTAAAAATCCCAATGTTTTCGTAACCAGTAATATCAAGGCCTAAACAATAAAAACCGTAGACGAGAGCGCCACCTAATAAATAAACCATTAATAACCACCCTAAAGACATGATGGCTGCATCACCAACAGATTTAATGTTCGCTTGATTAATCATGCTAGTTATTACCCAAACACATAGCAAAATCATAAATACATTAAAAATTATAGGAGCCAAGTGGATTATTTGTTCTTTCCAGATGCTGGTCGAAAGATAAAAGAAAAAAGAAGGTGATGTAATTTTAATAAGATAGAACGAAATAACTATAAGCAATAGAGTAAGAAGAGAACGGCCAGTGCTAATCCATGTTGTATATTGTGTAGCTATCTTTTTAATTAGCTTTGCAAGATGAACTCCAATGCGACCAAACAGGATAACCAGCAACTGGATTGATTTCCATAAAAGCTCAACTATGGCATGAAAAACAACAAGCAAAACATTTATAACATGAATAATAGGAGGAACTAATGATAAGAAAAAACTTTTCCCATCCGGAATAGGTAGCACCCAAGGGTCCATTTCCTTTAATATTGGTCTTTCTTGAATTAAAGCATGGAATATTGCAGTACCTGTTGCGGCTATTATAAATAAAATACCTAGAAGTAAGCGTATATCTACAAAAAAGACAAGACCGCTGAGTCTCTGCGTTGCCTTTACTGAAAAGGGAAACCAATGCCAGCTTCCTATAGTAACCATTGTGCTTGTAACAGCCCAGACCATACTAAAAGTTAATAGAATTCTTTCCCAATTGCTGATAAACAATTCCTTGGGAAGTGAAAGCTTAATAGTTACAACGCTCCACACAACCAGGTTCCACCAAAATAAAATTTCTGACATTTGATGATTTGCCAGAATGGTGAGTATTCCTATTGGCCCGACGATTGCAAAGAAGTAGCTAAAATTTTTAAAAAAATTATTAACCGTGTTTAGCCAAATACTATAGGAAAGAGCCAACCACATTAGAAAAGAAAAACTACCACCAGTCGTTAATGTATTAATACGAACTTCAACCGGGATACTATTATTTTTTATCCCTACAAAAACAGAAATAGCGGAAGTTAATACAACTGCAAATTGAAATATAAGCCCTTCTCTAGATAAAAATACAGACCAAGCGGAAGGATTATTTTTATTTTCTAAATCAGTATTAGAACCCATTTTGCTTAAACTCATTTATACTCTCCTTCCTTAATGATTAATGATGTAAAATCGTTTTGCATGAAAGGCGCGAGTATAAGTTGCGTATAAGTTGCGGGCCGCCCCTCAAATTATAAATTTCTATTCATCCGTAAGTGAATATCCATATTCTGGTGCTATTTGCTCTCCACTCTGAGCAATCATACTGATCGCTGGCTGTGAGATATTGAGCTTCGGAGCTAAATCCGCCATTGTAAACCCCAAC
>JAUWKH010000215.1 GCA_030614305.1 Bacteroidota bacterium | reverse complement strand
TATAATAAGGGCCACCGACAAGTTCCAGTTCACCGCTTCTTTTTAATTCGTTTGTAACAGTTAAAATATCAATAGGTTCTGATTTTGCGAATAGGCGTGTAATAGCCCTGTAAATAATCTGGTGAGACTCCTTATAAAATATTTCCGGTTTTAAAATATCAATTACAGCTGTGAGTGCATCTTTTTCAAGCATGATGGCACCTAATACTGCTTCTTCCAGATCAACGGCCTGGGGAGGAATTTTTCCGTGTTCCGGAAAATTTTGTGTAAGCGGTGTCCTTTTAATTCTTTTCCGGTTGTTTTCCTGTGTCTTTTTTACTAATTCTTCCATGGTTCAAAAATAATAAAAACTAAATTCCAATAATATTATTTTCAAATAAAGTTTTAAACAAAGACGTTTTTTGGTTTTTTACAATAATTATTATATTTTTGTTGTGAACCAAAACCAAAAAATTTATGAAAGCATTAAAAATTATTGGAATTATAATTTTGATAATTATAATTCTGTTTTTAGTTATTGGTATCTTTTTACCTACAACGGTTGTAGTTGAAGAATCAATAACTATTAATCAAAAACCAAATGTTGTATTCAAACAAGTTAACAATTTAAAAAACAGGGACGTATGGTCAGCTTTTAAAGAGATTGATACAGTATCAATTATTACTTTTGAAGGTCCGGATTTAGGTGTGGGAGCAAAATATATCTGGACAGGCGGAATAAAGGGCGACGGAAGCCTTACAATTATTGAAAGTGTACCTTACAGTAAAATCAGAAGTTCTTTTGACTTTTCAGAAAAAGGAGGGGCTGAAGAGATATGGACTTTTGAAGAAGCAGGCGATGGAGCTAAAGTTACATGGCAAACCACAATTATTGATTTATCATATCCATTTGGAAGATGGGCAGGTCTTTTTATTAATGGCATGATGAAACCAATACAGAAAAAAGGTTTGGAAAATTTACAAAATCTATGCGAAGCAATAATTTTTTATCCTGAAATCACCGAAGAGTATTTTGAAGGTCAAAACACATTAGCTATTAAAGACTCTGCATTTATGCAGGATATACAGCAAAAATTTGGAGAATTATATGGCGAACTTATGGGATACATAATGCGTTATCGCCTTCAAATTGCAGGTCAACCTTATGCAAAATTTTATAACTGGGAACCGGGCAAAATGGTCGTTCTTGAGGCCGGTTTTCCTGTTGCTAAAGAATATAAAGGAAAAGGAAGAATTATGGCAACCGAATTAGCTCCAGGAAATGTTGTTACAGCTACACATTATGGGCCATATAATACATCCGAATTAACCTACGTAGCAATTGACGAATATATCATTGAATTTGGAAAAGTAATAGATGGTTATCCATGGGAAGTATATATAACTGATCCCTCAAACGAACCTGACTCATCAAAATGGGTAACAAAGATTTACTTTCCCGTTGAGTAAAATTAAAATTAATTAACCGGATGATGTTTATTGAATTTTTTCAGGCGGTGCTCAAGGTCAGGGAACTGGCTTTTATGTACTAATGAAACACATGCTCTTAATCCTTCTAATCTTTTGCTTCCTGTAATAGCTAAAGAAATTCCGCTGATTCCGTAATACAGTAGTTCTTCAAGCAATTCTTCACCTGTAAAACCGGGATAAGAAAATGTAAAATAAAATCCATCTGCTATGGGATTGTCTTCATCTTTATCATAAACAATTTTAAAGCCGTTATCAGTAAATAACTTTTTCATGATTTTGGCTCTTTCAGCATATTCAAGGACAGCTTCCCTGTAATTGATTTTTTTATCATTAACAGCTTTATAGATAGCAGCAATTGCATATTGAGGTGAATGAGATGTTCCTGCATTGATTGCATAAAGTGAACCATAAATCAATGCCTGACCGAAAATATCAGAATTGTAACTTTGCTTTAATTTCGGATGTTTTGAATTAAATATTTTATCAGAAACCAATAACATTCCCAAACGTTGACCAGCATAACTGAATGCCTTGGAACTTGAGATTAATAAAATGTAATTATCAGTATATTGGGCAACAGTCGGTTGATAAGGTGGCTCGCCGGGTATAGAATAATCTTTCCTGAAATCCATGCCAAAATAAGCAAGGTCTTCCATTACAATGACATTGTATTTATTTGCCAGCTCGCCAATAATTTTCAGTTCTTTATCTGTAAAGCAAATCCATGAAGGATTGTTTGGATTAGAATATAAAATGGAAGTAATATCACCATTTTTAAGATATGATTCAAGTTTATCCTTTAATTTATCACCACGATAATCATAAATATCAAAACCTTCAAAATTTAAATTCAGTGCTCTTAATTGCTGCTTATGAAGGGGAAAGCCAGGATCAATAAACAGATGTTTGAATGGTCTTTCCGTCATATTACCCATAGTCATAAATGTAGCAAAACTCCCTGAAGTAGAACCAACTGTGGGGATGCATCCGTCCTTGTGAACATCAATGTTCAGAAATGATTTTACAAAACGTTGCCCTTCATTTTTAAATTCCGGAATACCTTCAATATTAACATATTTTGAAGCAACTCCGTTTTTTAATGCTTTAATTTCTGCATCCACACCAATCTTAACAGCATCTAAACCAGGAACACCCATTTCCATCCTGATAAATTTATGTCCGGTTTCTTCTTCAATTTGACTAACAACCTTTAAAAGTTCTCTGATTGAAGCCCTTCCGATTTTATGAAGTTTACTCTCTTTTATTTTCCTGCTAACTACTTCGTGATTTATTGGCGTTTCTTTCATACTTAAAATGTTATAGATATTTTTCAAATTTAAGAATAATGTTTAAATATCAAAATAAAATTTTTGAATTTTTGTAATAAAATCAATATTAAAATAACAATTAAAATTCTTAACAAATTATTATTGAACTGGGAAATAAAGGAAATAAGGGAAATAAGGGAAATATTGGACATGTTTAAACTACAAGACTTCGTTTTTACATTATAAACGTATTTCCTTTATACTGCGTTAAAATTATTTACCGTAGCTACGGCTATGCTAAAGAATTTTGCCTTGTCTAAAGAAAAAATCTATAATAAATTTCATGTAAGTCCAATTAAAGAACGCACTACTAGTGGAGGTTTTTTTTCGGCAACTAAAATAAATTATTTAGTTTTTGTAATTTATTTTGATTCTCGCATCAACTGCAATAACTTTTTCCATATTTCCTAACAATGGATTTATATCCAATTCAACAATTTCCGGAGCAGCTTCAAGAAGGGCTGAAACGCGTACAATTGTTTCGGCAAATTTTTCTTCATTAACTCCTTCCTGTCCTCTGATGCCTTTAATAATTTTATAACCGCCCAGATATTTTATCATATTTCGGGCTTCTTCTAATGATAGTGGGGATAATCCGGCTTTTATATCTTTAAGGACTTCAATAAAAATTCCACCCAATCCGCATAAAATCAAATGACCGAATTTGGGTTCATATTTAGCTCCTGCAAATAACTCAACACCTGAAAGCATAGGTTGGATTAGAACAGCAGAAGTATCTTTAATCTTCATCATTCTGTCAAATTCTTTCCCTGTTGTTTCAATATCGTTTATGCCAAGAACAACACCGTCAACATCTGATTTATGAAGGGGGCCAACTACTTTCATAACAACAGGAAATCCTAATTCAGAAGCAAACTTTTCTGCATCAGCTTTTGTTTTTGCAACATCTTCACTTACTCTCGAAATTCCTGCTGCATCAAGTAATTTCTGTATTCCGGCAGGGGAGAGGTAGCCTTCATTTGAATTTTCAATAACTTGTCTAATGGTTTTTTTATCTACTTCAGGTAAATCAATTTTTTCAGGTGCAGGTTCGGGTGTATAAAAAACTTTTGCAAGAGCATAACCCAAAGCAACTTCATCAGGAAAATTAATTCTGCCTTTTG
>JAUWKH010000163.1 GCA_030614305.1 Bacteroidota bacterium | reverse complement strand
TCTCTTTTAAAGGTCGGTGATCATGATTACCATCTCCATATTGTTGAAATGCATAATACAGGAGCAGCAACCGCCTTAACCCTTTGTAGTTTTATTTCATTTTGTTCAGGCTTGATGGGGAAACCTGTTCAAAGCCAAATGGTATCACTCGGCGATATGAGTCTTGGGGGCAATATCGTCCCAACATCAAATTTGGCGGAAACCTTGCAGGTGGCTTTTGATTCAGGTGCGAAGCGTATCCTGATACCGACCAGCAGTGTGGGTGATATTCCAACAATTCCAGGAGAACTTTTTGCCAAATTCCAGACTAGTTTTTATTCTGACCCTGTTGATGCTGCGTTTAAGGCTCTTGGGGTGGAATAATTCTTCAAAGATGTCAACCAGTGCATCCAATAAAATTTATTATGATAGTCGCTTCTTGTCGAAATCAGGATGCAGGGGGCGAGCAGCTAACACAGCATCAATTACTACCTGATCTTTGGCGCGTCCATGATTGAATTGAGTATGTAATGGCATTGGAATTTAAGATATCCTTTCGAAAGTTTGTTAATTTCAACTCAAGAAAGGATTACCCCTATAAATTATGCAAAAAATTTAAAATCTTCGAGATTTAAATTTAAGAATTCTGCTTTCGGAAAGTTTATTTCAGGAGTTAAAAAAATCATAGATTAATTTATATTGAAATGTTATTATGCTTAAATAAAAAATGTTAATTAGCTTGATTAATTAAAAAATTAGGTATCTTCGTAACCAAACGACCTCCATGATAAAGGCAATTAAAATATGACGAATAACAACAACTATTTGGTTTTTTATTTTTTACTTCGTAAGTTCAGTAATTTCGAAAACCTCAAAATAAAAAATAGATATGAATAGTTTTTTTGAAAAAATAGGTTTTACTTTTGGTTCAATACTTTCTGATATTAAGCCCAATAGTGTTATTATTTCAGAAAATCAAAACTTAACAGATAAACTCAAAGGCAAAACTTTTATTTTTGACAGCCAGTCTCATACAAACTCTTCATTTTATGTTGTTTCTACTCCCTTAACCGACCATGAATTATTTGATGTAAAAAGATATATATGGAATGAAAATAAATACGATTTATATTTCATAGCCGAAGAACCTGCTAAGGATATAATTACAACTTTATTTTATGCAAAATTAGACCCGTACAAAAACGATAATAAAATTGCAAGTTTTAGTGGGAACGAAAAAGACAAGGAAGAACTTAAAAAAATAAATAAATGGAATTTTAATTCAGGTACTTTTTGGTTAGCCTATTCTGATTTTTTAGATAAAGTAAGACAGAGAACACGCATTGATAAAAAGCTAATTGAACAACTTAAAGATTTAAAGAAGAAACTTAAAGAAGAACTTAAAATAATTACTTTAAATTATGATGAAATAATTCAGGCTTTAATAGACAGAACATTATTTATTAAGTTCCTGGAAGATAATCATATTATCAATTCTTACTTTTACAATTACCACTTCCCGAATAGATTTGATGAAAATAATCCTGATTTTGGATATAAAATATTACTCAAAGAACATGATAAAAAGAATATAAATGACTTATTTGATAAAATAAACAAACTTTTTAATGCTGTTCTGTTTAAAAGTCCGATTATTGAGGAACAATATTTAACAGATAAATCCTTAGACCTAATCTATCAAGCAATTCGGCAAAAGGATTGGAAAACAGGACAATTATCTTTATTTGATTTTCGCTTCGATGTAATCCCTATTGAATTTATTAGTCATATTTATGAAGTTTTTTTGGAAGGACAACAAGCGGATGAAGGAATTTACTATACCCCCGATAAACTTGCGCACCTTATTATTGATGACACAATAAAAAATGTAGGAACTATACTTGACCCTTCATGTGGTTCTGGCATGTTCTTGATTTTAGCATTCAGAAAATTATTAGAAATTGCACCTGTAAAGAACGATAATGTCAGTGAAAAAATTGAATATAAAAGTAAGTTGCTCAAAGACTATATTTATGGCATAGAAAAAGAAAAAATAGCATGGCGATTGTCAGTATTTTCTTTATACCTTGAAGTTTTAAAAGGTATTAATCCGGAGGAGATTAAAAACTACATTAAAAAAAAATTAGAGAATGAATCGCAGCAACCTATTTTCCCTTACGATTTTGCGAAAAATATTTTACATCAAAATGCACTTGAAACGGAATTAAAACAAAAAGCACATAAAGATAAGACCTTTGATTATATTGTTGGAAATCCGCCATTTTGTGAAATAAAATCAACTGATGAAGAAATTAACTTCATCAATAATTATGAAATAACAATTGACAATGAAACAATAAAAGCAAAGGATATAATTGGCTATAAGCAAATGTCCCAAGCTTTTATGTTGAAACTAAAAGATTGGGCAAAACAAGAAACCCGTTTTGGTTTTGTGCAAAACAGTTCCAATTTTTACAACGAAAAATCAAACAATTTTCAGAAGTTCTTTTTCAGATATTACCAAGTAGAAAACTTCTATGAATTATCAAGGGTAAAAGATATTCTGTTTCGCAGAGCGAAGGAAAGTGTTGTTGTAATAATATTTAATAATAAGCCTGCGAAAAACAATGTAGTAAATTATTATCCTATTGATTTAGGTCTGTTTTCTGAAACATTCGATTTACTTATTATTCAAGAGGATAAAAAGGTTGAAATCAATCAGCAAAATGTGTTGAATACTGAAATTGTTTTGCGTGATTATCTTATTGGTAATGAATATGATTTGCAATTGTTAGAGAAATTATCAAAACAAAAATCTTTACAAGATTTTTTATTAAAAGATAAGAAAAACAGCAGTTTTGAGGGGTTAAAAAGGATTTCAAATAAGGAACTTGCTAAATATTTAGCCGATAAAGATATTGATTTCAATAAACTCAACCATAAGGAAAAATTAGCTAAACATATTGAATTTGCAAAAGATAATTATTTAAATACGATCCAATCAGAATACTATGATATTCCTTATATCTATCAACCTGAAAATAAAATTCGAGCCTTCAAGATTTCGGGTACTGACGGTTACATGAATATTAAAAAGGTAACAAAAGAAAATTTTCAAAGAACAAGAGAGTTATTTATTTACCAAGATGATAATATAATTTTTAATCGTTTTGGAAAAAGAATTAAAGCGTGTTATGTGCCAAAAGACTTATTCTTTTCAAATTTAATATATGGAATTAAACTTCAAAACAAAGAATACTATTACCTCTTTACTGCAATATTAAATTCAGATTTAATAAATTATTATTTGACACATAAATTCAGGAAACGAGTTGAAGATAATTTTGCTAATTTAGATACAAAAGCAATTAAAAATATCCCTATTCCCAAAAATTTTGATGAAGAATTAGCTGAGGAAATATCAGAACTTAGCAAACAACTTACCGAAGGAAAATTAAAATACGAAGGACAGGTAAAAGAACAGCTAAACGAATTGATATTTGATTTATACGAACTTAATATTTTAGAGAAAAACAGGATAAAAGACCTTTATGCTAAGGAAAGAGAAGTTTTAGAAAAAGATTTGAAAAAATATTCAGAAGCCTTATTACAGACGATTGAACTGTTTTTCAAGAACAAACCCACAATAAATTATTTCTACAATAAAAATTTGCCGTTAAAATTACCAATCGTATCAATTCATTTTGATACCAATGAAGAGTACTTAGATTTGAAAAAAACAATAAAATATAAAATTGAAAAAATTTTGCATGAAACCAATGATAAATTTTTAGCAATGAAGGAAAAGATGTATGGCCAAAATAGTATCTATATTATTAAAGATAATTCATGCAAAAATTGGTCAATTACAAAAGCCTATGAAGACGGCCAAGAAATACTAAAAAAGCTAATCAGATGAGAAGTTATGTAAAGATAAAGGCATCTGATTTACCAAATATAATTGTTGAACAAAGACAATTATCTGACCAGTTTTGGAAAGAGCATATTCTTTCTTATGTTCAGGAATGTTATAAAGAAACTTCCAACGATGAAATAATAACGATAATTGAAAGAGAGCAACAAGAGAAACCAGCAACGATTGAAACGGCTATAAAAAAGCACATTAAAAAATGGTTTAGGGATAACCAGAAATTCTGTAATGAGGGATTTGTCTTCAATGATGAAGCAAGTGCAGAAGGGAGTAGAGAAGGATATTACGATTTTAAAATTGAACATAGCTATTGGAATTTCACAAAATCATACTTCCCTTTTGAATGTAAAAATCTTGGAACATCTACGCTTTTAAATGAATATGTTTTTGTACAAAACAAAAACCGTATAGATGGTGGAATATATCGCTATTTTATTGATAAATATGCAGTCGATCAAAATTTTGGAGGTATGATTGGTTTTGTAATCCATAAAACAGATAAGTCTATAATTGAGCAACTAATTAAGAAGATTAAAAATGTTTATAACGAGACTGAAATTGGCAAATTGACAGACCAAGGAGTTATTGAAAATTCAGTTTTTCAAAGTCCAAATATTTTTGATAGCATTCATTTACGAACAAATAATAAATCAAAAAAATTAGAAACAATAATCATTCATCATGTCATTATGGATTTTGTTAATGATTGATTTTGTTGAATATTAATAATAACAGCTCATATCATCAGGCTGGTCGACAGTGGTTTTGGTAGCTTGTTCCGCCTTGCTTTGCTCAACTAAACAAGCCGCTATGCCGCCGACTATAATAGTGTTGGTCATATAATAGCAATTCCCGAACAGATGAAGAGGCC
>JAUWKH010000080.1 GCA_030614305.1 Bacteroidota bacterium | reverse complement strand
CGAGTTATTCCTTTTACAGGAAAACGTTTTACCATAATTTTTCCTCTTCTGCCATCGCGATAGATCATATTATAAATTGTTCTGTCATCATTTTTCTTAAAAACATCAATATGAATAATACTTTTTCCAACAAATGTTTTTGTTGAAATTTTGGTCACCAAAAAAATACCATCCGAACGAAACACGATAACATCATCAATATCAGAGCAATCACAAACATATTCATCTTTTTTAAGGGAAGAACCAGCAAAACCTTCTTCACGGTTAACATAAAGTTTTTGTGAAGCGGCTGCAACCATAGTTGCCTGTATAGTATCAAAATTTCGTATTTCGGTTTTTCTTTCCCTGCCTTTACCGTATTTCTTTTTAATTTGTTTATAAAAATTTATTGCATAATCAATCAAATGCTCAAGATGATTATTTACTTCATCAATCTCAAATTCAATACCTTTAATAATTTCATCGGCTTTGAATGAGCTGTATTTTGATATTCTTTTGATTTTTATTTCAGTTAACCTGATAATATCTTCTTTAGTAATTTCCCTGAAGAATTTGCTTTTAAACGGCTTCAATCCCTTATCAATAGTCTCTAAAACCGATTCCCAGGTTTTACATTCTTCAATATTACGATATATTCTTTCTTCAATAAAAATCTTTTCCAGAGAGGAAAAGTGCCATTGTTCCTGAAGTTCATTTTTTCTGATCTCCAATTCCATTTTAAGAAGCGACACAGTATTATTTACTGAAGTTCTTAGTATTTCTTTAACTCCGGCAAATTTAGGCTTACCCTTTTCAATTACACATGAATTAGGAGAAATTGAAATTTCGCAATTAGTAAATGCATATAAAGCATCAATGGTTTGATCGGGTGAAACACCGGGTGCAAGATGGATAATTATTTCAACATCCCTGGCTGTATTATCATCAATTTTTTTGATCTTTATCTTACCCTTGTCATTAGCTGAAACAATTGTATCTATTAAATTAGTTGTATTTATCCCGAAAGGAATTTCAGTAATAACCAATGTTTTTTTATCCTGTTGATTAATTTTTGCTCTTACTCTAACCTTTCCTCCCCTGATTCCATCGTTATACCTTGAAAAATCTGCCATACATCCGGTTTGAAAATCAGGGTAGATATCAAAATCTTTTTCTTGTAAAACATTTATAGAAGCATCAATCAGTTCATTAAAATTATGAGGTAAAATTTTTGATGCCAGTCCAACTGCAATACCTTCCACACCCTGAGCAAGCAACAAAGGAAATTTAACAGGCAATGAAACAGGTTCTTTATTTCTTCCGTCGTAAGACACCTTCCATGAGGTTGTTTTGGGATTAAATAAAACATCAAGTGCAAATTTTGATAAACGTGCCTCAATATAACGCGGAGCTGCGGCACCATCACCGGTCAGGACATTTCCCCAGTTCCCTTGTGTATCGATCACCAGGTCTTTTTGTCCTAATTGTACCAGTGCATCACCTATTGAAGCATCACCATGCGGATGATATTTCATGGTATGACCAATAATGTTTGCAACCTTATTATATCTTCCATCATCAAGCTCTTTCATTGAATGCAAAATTCGCCGGTGAACAGGTTTTAAACCATCATATATATCAGGAACCGCCCTTTCGAGAATCACATACGAAGCATAATCCAGAAACCAGCTTTTATACATCCCCGAAAGATGAATGGTTTTGTGCAACTCGCCGGAGCTATTCTTGCCTTCCTCAAAATTTTGTTCCAGGTCTTTATTTTCTTCTTTAATATCCATTAATCAAAAAGTATTTGTTATTTGGGATTTGATATTTGTAATTTTACACACGCATACGTTCAATAAATTTTATAATGAATAAATAACTTATTAAATTCCCCTATTTCCAGATTCTTATAATTAACACTTCTGCTGCTAAAAAAATCAGCGCTAAAATAATAAATAACTTCCAAAGTTGTATTCCTTTGTGCAAATCTATCAACGCCTGTGATAATGTCCTGTCGCCAACATCAAGAACTAAAAAATTTTTTAAATTATTACTGCTGATAATATTATTTAAATCATCAATCTTATATGAGCCGAGATTTGATTCCCTGCGATCGTAATTAAATGAAATACCGATAATATTTTTTTCACCATTCATTAACACGTAGTTACCTGCTTGTTTAATCTGATCATACATGTTCAGGCGTAATCTGTTATTAATATATTTCTGTCCGGGGATTATCTCAAAGTCAGCATTCTCCTTTTTAAGCTTATAAACATCATCCTTTTTAAGTTGCGCCTGATTAAGCTCAATATATTCATTGCTCCCAATTGTATAAAATAATTTATTTCCAATATCGCTTAACAAAGCAATTTTATACATAACAGGCACAAATATCGCATGTTTTGTGAAATTACTGAAAGAGGTTTCAAAAGGCACAGCAAAAAGATATAATTTCCCATATCCGAATGGTACAACACTTAAAAACTCATCTCCATTTTGAATTCTCAATAATGGTTCAATTTCAGACCGGCTTAAGCTGGTAAATTTAAAATGTTTTAAAACTACAGGTAAATCTATGATCCTGTTATCTTTCCTGTTAGTTGTTGGATCATCTTCAAAAACATCATTAAATATTTCGTTATCATAATTTATATAATCAACCTTGGTATTAAAAGTATCCAAACCTGAATACCAGGCAGCATTCATTGTTAATAAAAAGTTTTTATACGAATCAAAATCCATTTTTCCGGAAGGAAGAACAACCAGTGACCCGCCATTTTCAACAAATCGTTTTAATTCCTGTCCTAAACCCGATGAAAGCTCATCCAGCTTGTTGATAATTACCAATTTATAGTTTTTTAGCGACGAATAATCAAGATAACTCCTGTATGAATTATCAAATACAAAGGATGTATCCCCTCCGAAAAGTGCTTTCAGATAAATATTTTCTTCTGTGCCATTAATACATAAAACAGGTATTTTGTCAGATACAAAATATGAAAAATAAAAAATGTCATCATAAACAACCGGATAATCGGTAATTTCGATAAAACCGTTTTGAATACCTGTTTCATAATTAGTAAACCGCAGAATTATTTCCGTTTCAGAACCTGCTTTAACATCAACGCTTGCTATAGCTTTTTGATTGCCGTTTATCTTTAATTTTACAGGTATCTTTTCCATATCATTATCATAAGTATTTTTTATTCTAACACTTAGTTTTTCATTTTGATTAATATGATGAACAGGCGATTCAAACCAGCAACTGTCAATATACAGATTGCCGGTGTTGCCGGGATAAACCGGAACAAAATAATTGATTATGGTTGTGTCCTCATCAATCCGGTCAATATCGGAAATACTTATCTGAAGATCAGATATAAGATAAGATATTTTATTTTCAGTTTGATAAGTAGAAAACCTATCATTTTGACGTTTTACAACGTCTGAGATATTTTTTACCGAAGGTGAAACCTGAATCTCATCAAGCATTTCAATAAATTCATCCCTGCTTACAAAACGCTGATGCCTGCCTTCAAAATCATTTGTAAGTATTTGAAAAAGGTCGGAAGAATTATAAGCCTGTGCAATTTCAGCAGCTATATTTTTCGCCTCATCAATCAAAAATCCATCAGTTGACCTTGCTTCCATACTAAACGAATTATCAATATAAATACTTACTGCACTTTTTTCATCCTGACTAATAATATTTTTTGATAATGGAATATAAGGTCGGGCAAATGCCAGAACAAGACAAATAATGGCGAGTATACGCAAAATAAGAATAATCAAATGTTTCAGTTGGGATTTCTTTTTGGTTTCCTGCTTTAATTCCCTGAGAAATTTAACATTTGTAAAATAGACCTTTTTAAACTTTCTGAAATTAAATAAATGAATAATCACCGGAATAGACACCGCAAAAAGTCCGAATAAAAAATAAGGATTCACAAATTCCATAATAAATACTACTCCAAATTTTTATACTATTTTGATATTATTATCCTGTAAAACTTTGTTTTTTTAGCAAAGTATTGGTTTTTTGATTATCAGTCCCTCAGTCCCCAGTCCTTAGTTTTCAGTCTATTAATCGCTGACTGCTGACTGCCGACGACTGAAAGGAGTCCGTATGGACTGCTGACTTTTTATTAACTATCACTTAAGCTAATTTGTTTGTAGCTTCGCTACGCTATGTTTTAACCAATTTCAGCTATAACAAGCTATGGAAAAGCAAAATTAATTATAAATATTTTTCCTGAATGTTTAAGTTATTAACATTATACATATTTGGATATAATCGGACAACGACTCAATGAAACGCCAATGCGCGCAATTAAGTATAGAATGTTAAATATTATATGTTTGCTTTTCAACAATCAATTTACTATATTTGCATAAATCAATAATAATCATTTAAAATGGAAAATCTTAATAAAGAAGAAATACTTAAAATAATCCTGAATCATTTGACAAAAGAGCAAAAAAATCAATCAATTATTTATTTAAATTATGAACCATACAAAAGTGGAGATATTATCAATATTGGCAAAAGGAGTATTGAAGTAAAAAAACACAGCTATTTGGCATTTGTAGATCTCCAACCTCGCTTAAACTGGGGGCATTCATGCATATATTTTCTGATTGATTCTAAGACATTTGAAACCGAACTGTTTCATGAGCAGTTTCCTGTTTTTTATGAAAATTATCCGGAAAGCTACAGAGTGCTATTAAGATATGGATCAAAACCTTCTAATGACAGGCATTTTAATGTTTACGATTAGTGAACTTAACATTCCCTAATAATACTTTCTACGAAAAATATTTTTTATAAATAATTCCTTTTATATTAAATCCTCATCCGTACGGACTGCGGTTTTTCATCGAATTTTTCCTCAATCTGAAATAAAATCTTTCGCATTGCAAAGGTCTCTTCTTTTTATTTAGATTGATTTTAAATTCAATTTATTTTCTTCGTATGGGGTTACTTTTTATCAATTTTCGGAACTAATAATAGTAGACTTATACTGAATTTATTAAAAATAAAAGTATATTAATATTTAAACAAACTTAAAACAGGAGGTAATAATGAAAATTAAAAATGAAATTAAAAGTAAAATTAAGAAAGAAGTTCTTAGTGGCTTGAAAAGAATGAACTGTCAGAAAGATTTCAATATTTATTTAAAAAATGATATAATAGATACTGGAGTTAAAATGAATGCAGGTTTACAAAAAATTGACATCCCCAAAAAAACAGCCTTTGTTCTTATTGATGAGGCTCCAACTTTAAACTGGGCACATCCCTGTGAACATATTTTATGTGATTCTGAAACCGGAGAAATATATAATAGAATAAAAGCAAGCTTCCCTCCGTCAGAATTTATGAGAAATCCGGAAAGTTTTGAGGATATTCACACTCCTGTCAAAAGAAAAAATGTGTTAAAAGACAGGAAACTTTCTACTTCACCTATTCCGGCAATAACAAATGCATTAAATAATGCCAGGGGCGACAGGTATGCTATATTGTTTTCCGGTGAGTCAGACAACAGACATGTTAATGATATGGAATTTCTTTACCGGACCCTTATTGATATTTACGGCTTTGATGCTAATAAGATCACGGTTTTAAATCATGATGGCACACTAAATTATAATGGTGGCCCAAAACCGGTCAATAATTGGCCTGGAGATAATACGGCTTACCAGATGCCTGTTGATGATGAAGGAACAGGTGTTGCTCTTGAAAATGCCTTAGATGATCTGAAAACAGAATTAAAAAAAGATGATTTTCTGTTCATACATTCTAATAATCATGGATATGGCCCACCAGATCCATTATACCCTATAAGTGGTTTATGTGCCTATAAAAATATAGGTTGGGTTGAATATTCTTCCACTGCTTTTGGGAATAAACTTGCTGAGTTACCTGAATTTGCTGTATTAATGGTGATGATGGAACAATGTCATTCCGGTGGATTTGAAGATGCAGTAATTGATAACAGCACTGCAAAATGGACTCATTTTTCAGCAGCATGCGAAGAAGACAGAAATTCTAACGGAGGGGCAGATTTTGACCCGTTTGCATTGGATTGGATTGCTGCAGTAACCGGTCAATATGCAGATGGTGGCGCTCTTTCACAGGTGGTTGATACAAATACTGACGGAAGGATTTCTGCAGCTGAAGCACATACTTACGCTGATGATGTTGTAGTTGCGCATTGGGGTTATTTGGATACACCGGTAGAAGCTGAATCACCTGCCGGGGCAGGAGATAATATTTTTCTTGGTTATCCTGCTCATGACTTATATTTACGAGATAACCTTGAAGATCATGGCCGTGAACCTCTTATTGATGGTGGTATTTCATGCAGCCCTGATGTAATAATTTTTAATCAGGAATTACTTGATCCCGAAGCTGTTTTGGGAACTTCTTCAGCACTTGGCCAGGCGAATCTTGGTGAACCGGTGGAATTCGGACAAAACAATTACATCTATCTCAGAGTTCATAACAGAGGAAATAATGCTACCGGAGGAACAGCCAGCGTATATTGGTCACCCCCTTCAACTTTTCCAACTCCAGCTTCATGGAATCTTGTTGATCAAATAACTATCCCATCTGTTCCTTCAAATAGTGTTAAAGTTGTTGGTCCTATGGTTTGGCCTTCAGGTGATATTCCTGCTCAGGGACATTATTGTTTTATTGCATTGGTAAACAGCGGTAATGATCCTGCACCAGACCCTGCCACTATTCTTTCGATAAATGATTTTTACAACTTCATTAGGGGAAATAATAATGCAACATGGAAAAACTTTGATGTAATAGATATGTTTGCAGGCTCAGTTAACCGTCTTGATTTCCATATACAAGGATGGTCAGGTAATAGTATTTACTCAGACCTTCAAATTGATCTGAGTTCTTTACCAGCAGGTATGGAAGTGAATTTGAAGATATTAAAAAGATTATGTATTGAGGCTTCAACTGATGGTTTATCAAAAACTAACGAATCAACTCTTTACTTTGAATATAGTGTCTTATCCGGAAGAAAATCTTTTTTGCGTAATATCAAATTGAAATCAAACGATAATTGTATTGCCAAACTGGAATTTATCTTGCCTGATTCAATACCGGATGGAGGATATGAGATATCAGTAGCACAATTAGTTGATAACCTCGAAATGGGTCGTATTACTCAATTACTCGCTGTGGGAGATCATCCATTTATAGCAAATAAAAACACAAAAGAACTGCATAACAATAATTGCCAATGGGTAAAAAAGATGAATAGCAAAAATAAAATTGCCTATAAAGAAATCCCACGTGCCATTAAACATAATTATAATGG